>JAPHUI010000092.1 GCA_026193755.1 Ignavibacteriaceae bacterium
ATATTCTCTCCGTAATCTTTCGCTTTAAATTTTGTGTATTTGAATGTCGGAGGCGCGTCTTTAAGATATTTTTCTTCGAAAACCTTTGCTCTTATAGTTGCATGAGGACAAACTATTATACACTTGTTGCACTGGATGCACACTTCAGTATCCCACACTGGAACCTCTAATGCGATATTTCTCTTTTCCCACTTCGTAGTTGCAAGCGGGAAAGTGCCGTCAACAGGAAATTTGCTTACCGGAATATCATCACCTTCGAAGGCAATAATTTTTGCGGTAACTTCTTTTACAAACTCGGGAGCGTTAGCGCTTACCGCAGGCTGTAATTGTATTGTGCTTGTAATAACTCTGGGGATTTCAACTTCAAACAAGTTAGCAAGTGTTTTATCAACAGCATCAAAGTTCATTTGTACTATTTTATCACCTTTAACACCATATGTTTTCTTTATCGAGTCCTTAATCATCTCAATAGCTTTTTCTTTAGGAAAGATATTCGAGATCGCGAAGAAACAGGTCTGCATTATTGTATTTATCCTTGCCCCCATACCAGTTTCGTCAGCAACCTTGTAAGCATCAATAATGTAAAACTTCATTTTCTTTTCGATTAAGTCTTTCTGGACTTTTTCAGGTAATGAATCCCATACTTTGTCTTTAGGAACTTTTGTGTTTAACAAAAACGTAGCGCCATTAATAGCTTCCTTCAGCATATCAAGTTTTTCCAGAAATACCTGCTGATGACACGCAATGAAGTTTGCACGGTTAATTAGATAAGTTGATTTTAATTCTTTCGGACCGAAACGTAAATGGGAGATAGTCATTGAGCCGGATTTTTTTGAATCGTAGACAAAATAACCTTGGGCATAATAATCTGTACCTTCACCAATAATCTTAATTGAGTTTTTATTTGCACCGACTGTACCGTCGGCACCTAAACCATAAAACTTGCCTCTGAATGTTTCCTCAGCTTCAACTGAAAAGCTGGGATCGAAATCCAAACTCGAGTTTGTTACATCTTCTTTAATTCCAACAGTAAAATGATTTTTAGGTTTATCGTTATCAAGATTATCGAATACAGATTTAACCATTGCAGGATTGAATTCCTTTGAAGATAAGCCATATCTTCCACCAACAATTTTAGGATAGTTAATCCTGAGTTCTCCATTAGAAAATTTTTCTGAAATGGCATTAACAACATCCATATAAAGAGGTTCACCCGGAGCACCCGGTTCCTTCGTTCTATCTAATACGGCAATTGATTTTACAGTCGGTGGTAAAGCATTTACAAAGTGCTCGATTGAAAAAGGTCTGTATAACCTAACTTTAATTAATCCAACCTTTTCACCTTTTGAAGTCAGGTAATCAACAGTCTCCTCTGCTGCCTGCGCACCTGAACCCATCATAATAATTATTTTCTCTGCATCTGGAGCTCCTACATAATCAAAAAGTTTATATTGTCTTCCAACTACTTTAGCAAATTTATCCATCTGCTGCTGAACAATTCCCGGACAGGCAATATAGTAAGGATTTACTGTCTCTCTTCCCTGGAAAAATACGTCGGGATTTTGTGCAGTACCTCGTAGCACCGGATGATCAGGACTTAGCGCTCTTTTCCTGTGAGCTATAACTAAATCGTCATCAATCATTGCACGCATATCATCCAAAGTAAGCTCTTCAATTTTCATCACTTCGTGAGAAGTACGAAATCCATCAAAGAAATGAACGAATGGAATTCTTGAATTTAAAGTGGCAGCTTGTGCAATCAATGCAAAGTCCATTACTTCCTGTGGATTGTTTGAAGCCATTAGAGCAAAACCTGTTTGTCTTGTCGACATTACATCACTATGATCACCAAAAATAGAGAGAGCGTGAGCTGCTACTGAACGAGCTGAAACATGAAAAACTGTAGAAGTTAACTCGCCGGCTATCTTAAACATATTTGGAATCATCAGCAGCAATCCCTGCGATGCAGTAAAAGTCGTTGTTAATGCTCCACTCTGCAATGCACCATGAACACTACCAGAAGCACCACCTTCACTCTGTAGTTCGCTTACTGAAGGAATAATTCCCCATATATTCTTTTTACCTACTGCCGACCAATCATCACAGTGTTCACCCATATTGGACGATGGTGTGATAGGATAAATTGCAATTACTTCATTAATGTGAAATGCGGTATACGCAGCTGCTTCATTTCCATCAATAGTTACTTTATTTCGATTCATTTTTCTTCCATAATTTTAATAAAAAGCCCTGGAAATTTGACTACTCAAAAACCCAACAATTATACCATCTGAATAGCTGCGTTTATAGACTAATTAACTAACTTTTTTTTCAAATTTGGAAATGAAACCTTTTATCTAAAATTGAATTCCCACTTTTAAGAATGAGTAAAATTCAGAAGCAAGTATTTACTTTTTAAAGTAATTTATTAATTATCAAAAAGTTGCAACAGATTTTTTACTTATAATTTATGAATGGTTACCAAATATTTACTATATTTTGAAAGCAAATAAGATTTATCTGCTGTCTTTCTTTTATTTAAAATTCTTTAATCCACAAAATTGGAGGCCTCATGGAACAGCAAAACTTACCGGGAGTTATCAAACAGGATGTTTCAGTCGGTGATTGGGTAATAACTATCCTGATTACAGCTATACCACTAGTAGGTCTGATTATGTTATTTGTATGGGCATTTGGTGGCGGAACACATCAGTGTAAAAAGAATTGGGCAATTGCTACACTAATTTGGTATGCTATTGCGATAGTCCTCGCAATTATTTTCTTTATAGTATTCGCCTCAATTTTTGCAAGTATGTTTGGGGGGATGAAAACTTATTCTTGAGTAAAGAATCCTAAAAATTGAGACTATAAACCTTAAGAGGGCCTGACAGCCCTCTTTTAATTTGTCCAACATCAAATACAAAATTTCGATATCCTAAATTTCTAATTATCATTAATAACAGGAGTTAGTATGGAAGATATATTAAAACAATTACAGGCAGTCATGGCTGAATACGGATTACAGGTTATCGGTGCTTTAGCAACAATAATAATTGGAACCTGGATTGCAAAAATGTTGGCAAAATATGTTGGCAAGCTGATGAGAAAGCGTGAAGTTGACGAAACACTTACAAAATTTCTTGTGAGTTTGATTAGAATTGGTTTGATAATTTTCGTTATAATTTCTGCAGCCTCTCAAGTAGGTATACAAACAGCTTCATTTGTTGCAGTAATAGGTGCTGCCGGACTAGCAATTGGTTTTGCTTTGCAAGGATCATTATCAAATCTTGCTGCTGGAGTTATGCTGATTATTTTTAAACCTATCAAAGTCGGAGATTTTATAGAAGGCGGTGGTGGAACTGGTACAGTTGAAACAGTTGGAATTTTTGTAACAACATTGGTAACAGTTGACAATAAAGTTGTATATATTCCGAATTCTACTTTAACGGGCAGCAACATAACAAACTATTCAGCAAAAGATACTAGAAGAGTAGATATGGTTTTTGGCATAGGTTACAGCGATGATATCGATAAGGCAAAAAACGTAATCCAATCGGTTATTAATAATGATTCCAGAATTTTAAAAGACCCGGCACCTCAGGTAGTAGTTTCAGAACTTGGAGACAGTAGTGTAAATTTCAATGTGCGTCCCTGGGTAAATAAAGCAGATTATTGGGGAGTTTATTTTGATACTACGGAACAGATAAAGAAAAAATTTGATGAACAGAATATTTCTATTCCATTTCCACAAAGAGATGTGCATATGTATCAGAGCAATTAGTGTAATTCTTAAATAATATTATTTCGAAGTCCCCTCAAACTTATTTGATGAGGGGATTTTTTTTCTGTAAGCTAATTCATTCTTTAATTATCGCAACATAACAAAAAGGTCAACTAAATGATTTAGTTAATTTGTTTCTTTAGTATCTGCAAGTAGTTTTAATGAGTACTATTTCCTAATTTGCTAAAAGAATTTTTATTTGGTTTAATTGGTTTTACTCATAACTAATAGAGTTTGAAGATTAACTCTCTTCTCAAATCCGGTACTGATAAACAGCAACGCTTTGATTTTGTCGATCAGTTCAGGGGACTGATAATTATCTTAATGCTGGTTGACCACTGTTCTTATTATCTTAATTCAACCTGGGAGTTTCTTGATCCTTTGGATCCGCTTTTCGCAAGCTGGGGACAGGTAGTGCTCAGATATGTAAGTTATTTATGTGCTCCCGGTTTTCTGCTTATAAATGGTGCTATGGTATGGTGGTTTTATTATCGAAGAAAGAATAAAGGTCTCAACAACTGGTCAATCCGTAAAGAACTAATTCAACGTGGCTTCTTTCTTATTCTTCTGCAAATGACATGGGTGAATTCATCCTGGAGTGGATTCAACAGATTCGATCCATTTCATCTGGGTATTATTGCTTGTATCGGCTTTTCAATGATTTTCCAGTCGTTTATTGTGAACTGGCGTTGGGAATTACAACTTGCAGTTGCCGTAATTATTTTACTTCTTCATCCAATACTTATAAAAATTCCTTATAACCCTGGTGATAATTTACCAACTGTTCTAATGCAGACTTTTATAGACGCCGGTGATTTCAACAAGTATCCTGTAATTCCATGGTTTGCTGTTGCCCTGCTGGGTTCTGTAATGGCACATGGTTGGTTGAAAGCATGGGATAGTGATAAAAAAAGAATTTACTGGGGAACGATAATTGGAGCTTGTGCCATAATCGTTTCCATTTTAATCAGAATGCTGAGGGGCTACGGAAATATTTTTCCATTCTCTGATTTTGGTTCTTATTCATTTTTCTTCGATCAAAAGTATTCGCCGAGTTTATACTTTAATCTTTGGTTCTTTGGATGGTCCGTCCTGGTAATTACCCTATTTATAGCAATCAGTAAATTCTTCCCAAAAGTTTTTCTGATATTCGATATCACGGGAAAGACAGCGCTATTCTTTTATTGCATACACATAGCAATTCTTGGAATCTTCTCGAAAAGAATCGGAATCTATTATCACCAGGGTGAAATTACAGAAACTCTCATTGGTGTTGTAATTATGATGCTAATTATGGTTCCGCTATCAAAGTGGTTCTTTAAATTTAAGAGCCGCAGTAGTAACCCTATAATTCGCATGATATGATTTCAATAAGATGATTGATAAAAAACTAATATTATTCCTGATCATTCTCCTGCAATTATTTTTGACGGTTTGTTCCGATAGAGTTGAAACTCCTTCTGACGGGGAAAACTCAACAACAATATATCACTCAAAATCAGTTAACGGAATCGAAGCATCAATTACTTTTTGTGAAAAGATAAAAAATCAAACCGGTGAGCCAGTCAACGAAGATACTATCTTTAATTTAAACGAAGATTCAAAAGTTTATTCAATTGTCAATTTAAAGAACAGAGAATTAAACACTGACAAAGATTTAATGTTTCACATTGATTGGCTGGATTCGACAGGGAACTCATTCTTCAAAAAAAGAATTGATTTGACTACCAACGATTCATCTTCCACGTTAATGAGTTTAATTAATATTTCACCGGATAGAAGAGAGCCCGGTAAATATTCTCTTCGTGTTTATCTTTTTCGTGAATTGATTGCTGAAAAAAATTTTGAACTAGTTAACGCTGCTATAGAACCACAAGCTATTGTGAAAAACGAATTGATAGAAAAAGTTAAAGCGAATATTACTTTATGTAAAGGCATTAGCAAAAAAACTAAAAAATTATTAGGAGTCGGAAATAAATTTGAGATAAAAGATAAAGGAAAAGTCTTAGCAGTAATTAAAATAGAAAATAAAGACAGTATTAATCATCCATTAACTTTTTATGCGGACTGGATAAGTCCCGATGGAAGTTCACTATATAGAAAAGAAGTAAATATTAAATCGAATGAAGCATCATTTTCAAGTTCAATTTCAGCATCACCAAACAAACGCAAACCCGGTAAATACTGTTTACGAATTTATCTATTTGAAAAATTAATTGGTGAAAAAAGTTTTGGTTTAGTGAAGACTGAAAAACAAGGAAAAGCCGTTTCTGAAGTTAATTCCGAAAATTTTTCTGCAAGGATTATTTTCTGTGAGAAAATAAGTAAAAAGACCGGTTTACCGATTAATCCCGATTCAGTTTTTACTTTGAAAGATAAAAGAAAATTAAGGGCAGTAATTTACATTGAGAAATCAGACACGATCGTTAAAATTCAAAAGAGTTTTTTTATCAAATGGATAGGTTCGGATAATAATTCTTTCTACAAGAAAAAGGTTAGGTTTTCACCCGAAGATTCCACATTAAAAATAATAAGCTCTATCTCGCTTTCACCACAGAAGAGGCTACCTGGTAATTACCTCCTTAAAGTTTATTATACCAAAGATTTAATCGGGGAGAAAAAATTCTTACTTAAAGAACAGGCTGAAAAATAATTTTTTACATTTACGGAGTTGAAACTACTATCAATCCCTCTTTCTCATCTGCAACATATATATATTTATCATCAGCGGTTAATCCCAATGCGTATTCCGTCTCAACAGTACCGATTAGAAAAGGTGAGGTTACATTCGATACATCTATAATTTGCAACCCCCTTAATTCAGTTGCAACATAAACTTTATTGTTTTGATAAAATACCTCTTTAGCATAACCACCAGTACTAAAACTACCTACTATTTTTACATCGTTTGTATCTGAATAGTCAGCAATCACTAGACCTCCTGTACCACAAGCGACAAATGCAATCGGAAGATTTGGGTGGATGATTACATCTTCAGCAAATCCGGGAGTATCAAGTGTACCGAGCAGTGGATATATGTTATACCCATCCTGGAAATCAGAAATATCAAAAATTGATAGTCCAACTTCTCCACTAGCAATAAGCAAGTAATTACTATCGGCGGAAGTACATACGGCTTGTCCAAAGCCAGGGATAAAGAATGTTTGTCTAATATCAGGGTGTGCAGGATCAACTATTTTCGAAATGTTAACACCTTCTTCACTAACCGCAGTAAAAAGAAAATCTCCCATTATATGAAAATTTTTTGCGGGCGAAATAGCACGATTTTCCGGAACAATTAATGGTTTAAATGGATCTTTAACATTTACTATATTTACACCGAATGTGCCTGTAGCAAGATAAATTATGCTATCCTTCTTTGCTATCTTATACCCATATCCTCTCAAACCGTAAGTCAATTCCGATAGAAATCTTGGCTGATTAGGATTTGAAATTGATACTGTTATTAATCCGGCCTGCCCCTGGCATATAAAAGCAACCGTATCTTTAATCACTATGTCCTGAGCATATCCTGAAGTTGCGTACTTACTTACAATTTTATATCCGCCATCTCCTCCGATAATAGACTCAGGATCGTTTGGTGTGCCGCAGCTCATCAAAAAAATAATAATTAATAATGAAGTTAATAGATAAAACTTTTTCATACCAATTCTCTTAATAAATGTTTGATTTATAATAATTAAAAACTAAATGAATATTTAAACCTTACTCCAATACGGTACTGAGTGTAATCCTTTTCATTGGAAACATATTCCCTGTTTGCCTCAGCGGAAGTACTGGATTCTCTTTTCATCCATTGATAAAAAGCAGTAAGTGAAAAATTTTTATATACATCCCAGTTGTAATTAACAAAGACTCGATAATTATAATCATATCTTCCTGCATGAAGCGGATCCAGTTCAAGGAAATGATCAGTTGTATAAAATGCTCGCTGGTATTGTGCATCAATACTAATTTCATTTTTCAGTTTGAAAATTTTTGGCATCTGATAATCAAAACCAACCGCGTATACATGTTCATAGTTGCTGGCATCGGAATCATCAGATAATTCTTTAACCTCACCGGGTTCATCATAACCTTTTGCATCAGAAGTTATATAGTAATACGCAAAATTTACATCCAGTTTTTTTGTTAGCGACTGATAGATTCTCAGACCATATAAAAAATCGTTGCTGTCGTATTCTGTATTGGACGGGTTTAGAAAATATCTCATATACGAAAAGTAAGCCCGCGCACGCGTTGTTTTCCAGCTGAATGTATGGTGAAGCCAGACACTGTAATCATCCTTAGAAAATTCATAAGGTTGAAAAGTTTCGGGAACATATCCATAATATTTTACCCAGTCCTCATCGCGGAAATGACGTACATAGAATTTCGGGATATATGAATAAGAAACATAAAATGATGTGGACTTTGATAAGTACTGACGTAAGAAAATATCATAAGTAAACCAGCTTTTAATTGAATTATAAGAGTAAGCATCCGAATCAAAGCCAGCTCCAAGAATAGTTTTCAACTTGCCGATTATTTGGTTAGAATAAACCAGACCAAATGAATAACCGAATGTAAGATCATCAATACTGTGAATATGAAACCTTCCTTCGTCCTCACCGTTTTTAAATCTTTCAATATATTTATTTGAATACTTTAAGATATTGCTGTCATAATAAGGACTTAATGAAAGTCTAACCGACCATTTATCTTTTGCTTTAGCAGGATTTTCACCAGCAACAATCTTGCTGTTCATAAAAAACAGAAGAGAGAAAATACAATAGAATGAAATGTAAAACGGCAAAAAACTTCTGTAACAGTGTTTGTACATTTTAGCGGGTTACTCTTTTAGTTTAACATCATTCTTAGGAAAGAGAATTCTTGCCAGAATTGAATTCTTGTCTTTGTCCAACGGTCTAATTTGATATAGATGCGTTCCTCCGGGAACAGAAATAACGATTTCGTTCGCTTTTCCGGGAGTTTTTCCACATCCCTTTTTATAAACAGTTACATCAGAACGGACACTACTCAGCTGATATGTGTTCATCACCGCTTTATCTTCTTTCACCTGTATTCTGTAAATTATTCTGCCCTTCATCTGGTAATGATTCTCTATTCGGTTTAAAACTCTTAATGTTGTTGGCCCGGTAACCTTAACTCTTAGTGGTTTAGTTTCGGTATAACGATAGTAAGTATAGACCTCTTCGTTGGTTACAAGTGAGACGGGTTCATTTGGAAACAGCGGAGACATTGAAACCCATTTAATTTTCTTCTCTTTAGTTTCAGTAAATAAAAATCTTGAGTCGATTAGTGGTTTTTCATTGCCGCGCCAAAATTCGATAGTATTTTCGCCTCGCCCCAATTCTATTGAAAAAATTCCTGCTCGACCGGGAAAACCCAATTTTGAATCTTTGAACGACGCTTTTTTATCCCGATAAATATTATTAAAGTTTACTTTATTCTTTTGCTCTCCGTTTATACTATAGTATACAGTGTAGTCCAAAGAATTTTGAGACTGTATTCTTTCCCTCGTTAGAACTTTTAATGTGCCTGGACCTTTAACGCTTACAATCGTTGAATGATTATAGTTTAAAGGATAATATGTTCTGGCTTTTCCCCAAATAATAATCATGGTTTTTGAAGCTGCATTTTTTGGTTTGATAACTTTGGTATTTGAACCAGCCAACGTCAGAAACGAAAATGCAATGAAAATAAATACTATAAATAACGATTTCATATTTTCCCTGAAAATTTTCATGCTGCCAAATTTTTAAATTTCATCCAAATTAGTTTTTCTTTGTATAGGAATTTGTTCGGTGCCAAGACGATGTCTTTTCCTCTCCATAAAAAATACTAGGGCGATGGCAACAGTTAAAAATAATGTTACTGCTGAAGTAAGAATGACACTATATCTTTTTTGAATAAAGACCTCACCTTCACCTGGCATTGGAAGCGGTGTAGGACTGATTGGTAAACCATACTTTTTTGCAAGCTGATTTATATTTAATAAATGAATAACAGGAATGTTCTCTTCTGCCATCTTTATCAACACTCCTCTCATTGGATAATTCATCATCGGAAGAGACATCGTCAGACCGCTTGGTACGAACTGTGAATTTTCGGTAGAACCCATACTTGCAATTCCACCGCCAACATTTATGAACGCCTTGATTTTACTTTTCTTTCTATGCTGATCATAAATTTCCATTCGTCTTTGAATGCTTTTCTCAAGGTACTCTTCATTGATAAAATCAACCTTGTTTCTTTCGATTGCATCCACTATTAACTGTCTTCCTTCGGGGCTAAGACCTCTGCCCCTGTCAAGTCCACCACCAATTGATGCAGCAACAGATGTGTTCTTAAAAATTCTCGCATCATAAAGTAATTTTTCCATATCAAGCCACGTATAGTATGGATCGTTGGCTCCCCAGTTAGAAGCACCAACAGAAGTAATTATTATTGGCTTTAAATCCAAAGTCTGAATTGCAGCATGCACGGCTATGTTTAAACCCGGTAAAGAACCTGTAAATGAAATGGCTACGACATCGTTTTTTTCCAGTCCGGCTTTCTTTAACATCTCAACCAAAACCGCAGCAAAATTCGGATTGGTTGCTGTGAGCTTGGCTTCAATGTTCCCTCTATCTGTAGTAATCGGTGTGATATCCTGCCCAATTAATGCCGTTTCATTTGGATCATTTATTGCATCAATAAAAACACCTTTTTGAAGTCGAAATTCCTTTAAATAATCAATAGCCGTTTTGGCAAGGTTGGCCGCTTCGAGTTTCTGGTCGTACCATTTAAGTTTTACATCTTCTTTCTGAAATTCGACAGCGAGAAAAGCCATTAAAGCAAGTAATGCTAAAACACTTAATACTATTTTTGAGCCGGCACTAAAATTATTCAACCAAATACCTGGTAATTTATGTTGGAATTAATTCGCCGTTAAATATTATTATAACAATTAATCTTACAAGCACAGCAGCAATGAACAAAACACAAAGCGTTCTGTAAATACCTTGCTTGCCAAACCAATGTGCAATTAAACCCGGAACAACCCATCCGACTGCTTGCAACTGAATTGTGCTGGAAGTTAAGTCAAGCAATAAAAATTGACGGGAAAAATTTGCAAGCAGACATCCGACCAGAAGACATAATACCATTTGTCTTCTGCCATAAAGAAAAGTATAGTTACCTAAAATTTTTATAATAAGGTAAGTTGCAAGGCTGACAAATATAATTCCTGCAAGTCTGTCCGGCTGAGATAGGTGCAAGGCAATATAACCCGGCACAACTATTCCACCAGCGGCCAAACCGAAAACTTCGTAGGACAACAAACTGAACGTTAAGCCCAAAGTAATAGCAAGCTCAATCATACGTGACTCCGGTTTTCGAAATATTCAGCGACGTCCGCACCCATAGCACCCATGTTCCCTATGGCAAGAACAGTTGATTCTTTTTCTGTGCAGGCTAAGATCGCTTCAAAGACGGCCTCGGGTTCAGTCCATCCCAGGTTCAAAATTTTATTTCGTTTTACTCCGTTGCTAGTTGCCAGGTTTTCCACAACTTCCGACGATTCTCCTACTAATATCAAATAGTCATATTCATCATTAAATTGCTTTCCTACCATTCCTGTTAACTGTCTTGCCCTATCCAATCTATCTTTTCTTGAGTTAAGCAAAATTATCTTGAATTCTTTTAAACCGATTTCATCTTTAATCTGCTGCCAGATCATTAAAGTTGATTGTGGATCATTTGCAGCAAATGCATTATAAAATTTAATACTCTTACCGAAAACATTAACTTTAGAAAGCTTCAATACACCAGCATCGGGAATTGCTTTATACATGCCTCTAAGAGCAATATTCCTTTCGATTCCAAGGTGTTCACAAACCGAAAGTGCAAGTGCAACGTTTTCTTTATGCTCCAGATAATTAAAGCTGTTCATTTCATCATCGGTTACCGAGTCACTATTAGCCAAATGAAGAACCGTATTTTGTTTTTTCGAAATTTTTTCAAGTTGATTTAAAGTTTGATTTTCCGTGGTAAAAAAATGTTGATTTCGTGGGATAGTCTTTCCGAGGACATTGGCAATCTCAGGTAATGTGTAACCCATTACTTCTACATGATCCAGCCTTACATTAGTAATCAAACCGATGGTCGAATGCATCATCTTGGTTTCAGTTATCCATTGGTATTGCGGCTGGATTGCCATGCATTCCATTACAATTGCCTTGGCTTTTCTTTGTGCTGCGAGTTTAATAATGGATAGCTGTTCAATAATATTCGGATCTGTCTTTCTATAAATATCAACTTCGCAACCATCCTCAAGAACCAGACGAGGATAAGTTCCGGTAACCTTTGTAATCGTTTTTATACCACCCTCTCTTAATGCTGCCCCGATCAGCCTTGTAACACTAGATTTTCCTCTTGTTCCATTTACATGGATCCTGATCGGAATAGACAGGATTCTTTTTTGATGGAGTGCAAACTCAACTATGCCGTATACAGACACGATTAGAAAGAGAATCAACAGAACCGTAAAAACGTACATATCAGTTCACTTATTCCCATGAATCAATCTGCATTATAAATAACGAAAAATATTTCGCTGATGAAATGCACGCATCATCTTATTTCAATAGAATCATCTTTTTAACCTGTATAAAGCTATTTGCCTGAAGCCTGTAGAAATATACTCCGGAACCAACTTTACTTCCGAAATTATTCTTACCATCCCAGATAACTTCGTATCTACCCACAGATTTATTGCCTTCCTCTAATGTTCTTACCAGCATACCATTGATATCGTATATATTCAGCTTGACATATGCATCTTCGGGAACTGCAAACCTAATCCGTGTCTGCGGGTTAAACGGGTTCGGGTAATTTTGTTTTAAAACATAATCAGTCGGAAGACTTGTAATTTCGTTTTCTCCCTTTACCGATACTACAGTTGCACTATCGGTTGTAAATCTAATTGCAATTCCATTTATCAATACATTTGCAGTTGGATCATACAGTTCATTAAATAAATACAGCAAACCAATATCTTCAGTACTGTTTTCAATTCCCACTGTGCAACTTCCAGCTTCTTCAACTTCCTTGTACTGAAATATTATTTCACCATCTCCAGTTTGCGTGATATAATAAGCTGGATCGTAAAGAATTATTTCAAAGGTTTCTTTAATTGTTATATCTGAGTGATGTGGTACCGTATCCCATTCAACAATGAATCTGTGATTTACAGGATCAGAATAATAATAAAGTTTTCCACCACCCTGTGGTCCTTCGGAAAAGAAATCATCCCAAAATACAGCAGTCATATTGTTTAGTGTATCTAAACAAGGTAAAGGACAGTTCAGGGATTTTGTCTGCGTTCCACTGCCGAAAGCGATCCAACCATCACCGCTGATTCTCACTTGGGAAAAATTATTTCCATAATACTTAAAGTAGTTAAATGGCAAATTTACTGTTTGCGTAAAATCGCTCAAACCGCCCGGTTTCGTTATTTCTGTTCCTATTGAACTGATCTCAATCCAGTTGTATTCAGGATGCTGCTCCCAAAGAGTATCATAACTTGAATATGCGTAATAACCATAAGCATCTGGAGTTGGATCTGAAGCTATTGGCATAGCAACCGGTAATGTGATTGAATCTGTTTTTGAATAAGGATAAAAACCATTCTGTGTTGAAAGCATAAGTAAAAAGTCGGCGTTATATTGAACAGGACAGTTTCCACTAACTGATATTGTATAAGTATCGGTTTGGTTAATTGCATTGCTGTCTGGCAAAATGTTTCCAAATGTTGCCATAGAATCAACTATTGTCATATAAGGATCATTGGTTCTAATTATTCCTGTTACGTTTGGTGCAATGTCATCGCCTGTATTTAAAATTTTAAAAGTCAACTTTGCTGTTTCACCCGGATCGAGTCTAAAGTTATGATGCAAGTTTCCTTCATCATCTACAAAAAACTCGCCGAATTTAAGTTGACAGCCATGGACTTCTTCATTAACTGTATAATCCCATGAAGACGTAGTGCTTGCAACGTGAAGTTGAAAATGAATTACATAACCGACAGGACATTCTGGTTTGATAAAAAACTTGAATGGTGAACCTGTTACTGTATCACCCGGTGCAATATCTCCAAAAGCCACCGAATCAACATTCATTTCAATGTAGTTCAAAGTGTCGGGCACCGAAAGTATAGCATAAACACTGTTGGATGTAATAGTTCCCCAGTTTTTTAGTTTGAATGTTATCGAAGCGTTTTCATTTGGATTTATCATCCCGTCATCATTACCGTCAAGATCTGTAACTACAGGATTTCCGTATGTTGTAACATTCTCTGTTCCTATTGATACTATAATTGAATCTTCATAAGGAATAACATTACCGCCCGTCACGGTTAAATTCAGTGTGCCTTCCGAACTTGGTTCGATATCAAGAATGACAATACCAGTTTCACCAGTTTTACCAGTGGCATAAACACCATTGCCGGAAATACATACTCTTGCATTACGAACCGGCAAACCACTGGATGTGTTATTCACTTCAATTTCTACCTGATTGAATCCCACATAAATTTCGTTTGGATGAATTACAGTAACTGCTTCCGGTACATCTTTCCAAATATGCATACTTGGATCTCCAAGCGCGCAGTAAATCTTATAATGATACTCAACTTCAGAGGTATTACCGAATTGCTGGTACATATACAATTTCCCATTAAGAAGTGCCTCTCCCGGGCTGTCTATTCCCTCCTGGGGCATTCCGATTTCCTCCGGGAACATTCCAATATAAATACCCTTATCAATCTGGTTATTGTAAGCAGTATGAGTATTTGAAGTTGGTCCCAGGAAGGCACAGGCACCTTTTGGCGGGTCTGTTAATGAACCCTTCTCAATCCAAGTTTCGCCAAAACAATTTCCTTGGTCAAAAGCGGCTACACCGCATCCTATGCTCGTTACAAAAGTTAACTTATTAGCATTATTGATATTGTTGACGTAATTTGAATTAAAATAATAGCAGTTTGCATGCCATCCGTCATACCATCCCTCACCACGGTAATTGAGGAAACTTCTCCCATCGTTAATAGCTGCAACGATATCATTTACATCATAAGTACATTGCCAATTACTCATCATTGTATCAACTGAAGTAAAATGTCCATTTACCAGCATTTGTTGTGCAGCAAACCGCTTTGTATCAACCTGCGATTGATAAGCATTGTTTGAACAGACAGTAGCTTTCTTAAACCATTCGGGTTCTGAAGTGTATGGGTATTTTTCATATTTCAGAAACTTATCAACCATAACCTGCAATATGTATTCACCGCCACCAGTAGCTCCATTGTAATTTGTGAATCTCCCGATCATCATCTCGGGGAAGTAATCATTTCCTTCGAGCTCAACGAAATAATCCTCATTAACAAAAGTCCATCCCCAACCTGTCCAATATTTTACCGGTGCGTTGCCTTCAGGTGAACCTTTATCCCCGATAATTAAAATATGCGTGGGAACATTTTCCCAGGAGTTATAGACACTCAAAATGTAATTTTTAATGATGTCAGGATCATTTTGATTTGCACCTATATCGCTGAATTTAGTGACGAAGATTTCTGTCCCGGATTTGTTTTTCCATTCAGCGTATGGTTGAAATTCATCTACATATATATCGTGCATAATACAAAGCATAATATCATGACCCTCCTCCATTCCATTATATCTTCGTTGCAAAACCTCCTTATAATTAAAAATAAAATTACGATACAACTTGGCGAACGAAGGAGCTATTGGTTTTTGCAGAGTTGTTTTTCGATTTATTCCCAAACCTGCTTTATAATTTACCCTGATTGTGATTGAGGGAACTACCTGTAGTTCTTTTTTCACCGGAGAATACCTTATGGGAAAAATTGATACTCTTGCAATACGAAAATCTCTGAAGATGGCAGGGTCTTCAACTCCTGCAAAATTTTTCGGATAGATGTCAGACGATAAATATGCTTCCTGTTTTTCCACATATGGAGTCTCGGGTTTTCCTTCTTCCCAGCTTTCTCTCGCAGGTGCAATATTAATTCCTTCGAAAGTCTGTATAGGGCTTGATTCCAGAACTTCCACACTGACAGTACCTTGATCGGGTATAGCCAGTATTTTAGCGATGTATGGAATTTCAGGAAAACCAACTTCTCTTGTAATAGCTTCTGAATCGAAACTTAAGGAGTGATAAGTTTTTCCATTCGCATTAAACTCGTTGATCTGAAAACCAGGCAGGTCAATTTTAATCGTTGTACCTGAAGCATCATCACTGATGAGCTGGACAAAAGGTGCCGAACCTGCATTCGAATATTTATCTAGAGATACCCATTGGGCAAAACAAATCGAACTGATAAAAACAACAGCAGAAAAAATAAAAAGTATAGTCCTTTTCATAGAAGTGGCTCCCGCTTATTTTATTAAGAGAAAGGATCATAGAATTGATGAACCCTTTTGATGGATTAACTAATACGTAGTATTTTACGTGTAACAAACATGCAAACTTATCCTGAAATTTATTCTTTCACAACAATTATTAACAAATAATAAGTGAAAAAATTAAAAATATTATGTAATTAATTAAGATAAAGTCTTTAGAATAAGTCAGGAAAGCAATTTTCTCAATTTGAATTTTCAAATGAAAAAAAATGATTTAAAGATTGGGAATTTTCGTCCTGCAGGTTTTAATATTACTAACTGTGACGAATAATCATAATATCTCCATCTCTAACAATGTATTCTTTCCCCTCTAAACGCCAGGTCCCCTGTTCCTTCGCTTTAACAAATGAACCCGCAGAAATAAAATCTTCATAACCAACTACTTCTGCGCGAATAAATTTTTTATAAAAATCGGTGTGAATTTCTCCAGCAGCTTCCTGAGCATTATAGCCCTTCTTTATCGTCCAGGCACGGCATTCATCTTCTCCACAAGTAAAGAATGACTGCAAACCCAAAAGATCGTAAGCTTCGCCGATAATATTATTTAATGCTGATTCTTTAATACCGTACTCTTTCATAAAAACCGCAGCTTCTTTTTCCGAAAGTTCTGACATTTCCTGTTCAATCTTTCCAAAAAAGAAAAGAGCTTTTGTATGCTTGCTTAATTTTTTCTTAGTGAGTTCGGAAAGATATTTATCAGTTTCACCAACTTGGCTTTCATCCAGATTAAGAGCTATTAACATTGGTTTAACCGATAAAAGTTGAAATGAGCTTAATATTTTTAATTCATTATTTGTAAGATGTGCCTCTCTTAATGGCTGCTCCTTCTGAAGGATTTCAAAACATTTTTCCAAAATGGGGAGCTCACGTTTAAGCTTGTCATCCTGTGTCTTTTGTACCTGCTTTTTAACCGTATCAATTCTTTTTTCAACTATTGCTAAATCGGATAAGATAAATTCAGTTTCAAAATTATTAATGTCTCTCATCATATTTACTGAACCATCAGGATGAGGAACAATTTCATTTTTAAATAATCTTACAACCTGAATAAGTGCGTCGTTTGTTTTTACTTTACCGAGGAAATTGCTTGTAAACTGAGTTGAGCCTGAATCACCCTTACTAAGTCCAACAACATCAAGTACTTCAATTGTTGCATTTGCTTTTTTCTTGGGATTGAAGATTTCTGTCAATGTATCAAGACGAATATCAGGAACTTTAATTATTGCCTGATGGGTTTCTACCTTCGCCATTGCTGAAGGGTCAAGATGAGTTTTTGTAATTGTCTGAAAGAGAGTTGATTTACCTGACTGCGGTAGTCCTACTATCCCTATTTGCATTAATTTTTCAATTTGATGTTAATGTTTATGGCAAATATAATAAACCCGTTGCTAGGAATGATTTTATTATAATTAAAAAGCCGCTCTGAAAGCGGCTTATGTTTCATTAGAAAAATTTGTAATTATCTCGTCTCTAATGTTACAGTTCCTATATCCGTAACCTGATTTGCAATAACTTGAATATCAGTTATTGTTGTATCTCTGTACATTAGTGTATCAGCGGGGATAATATTAACATCATACTGACCAGCGGGTAAAGCCATCAATTTAAAGAAACCCTGCAGATTTGTGTAAGTAGTAATTGTATCTGTTCCATATACTGTCCAGACAGTTGGTTGAGCGTCAAGTGGCAGGATCTGTCCAGAAATACTTCCGGAAATTATAATCGGCATAACTCTTATAGTTGGTTTAAGCTTGTATCTTCCGTTACCTGTTATTACGATCGATTTATCAACATTAAAATCTAAAAGTAATTCATAAAGCTTTCCTGATTCAATTGTAAATTGATGAATTAATTTTAATCCGCTCTGTGAACCACTGGGAACTTCAAGATCATGTTTTACTCCCTGATCAATTACATAACTTCCACTGCCAATTATAAGTCTTATCTGAGTATATTTTCCCGGAGTTAAGGAGGTGTCGCCTAATACTACTGAAGCTCCGTTAGTTAATTGTAAAAGATCAAAATATCTTGTTGAATCATTGATAACAAACCATCCACTTGTTGAATCACTTCCACTCTTGTGAATCTCTACTCTCGTAACACAGATTATTACTGAGTCTAGTTGTGAAGGTGAGTCTACTAGATACATTTTGATCCTGCCATTTTGTTCGTCAGCGGGGACGTTTGTCGTCTGATCAGAACAACTTACTAAAGTTATAAAGGCCAGAAAAGCTGATAGAAAAATTATTTTCATTATTACTCCTATTTAAAATATTATCTGCATAAATTTCACAAATCTAAAGCCAAAATAAAATATATTAATAATTCAAAAATTGCTCCTGCAAATTCCTATTTTGTCCTTTTAATTCATATTGATACATTTCACACAAAATTAATTATTAGTTTAACCAGGAGTAAAAAATGAGACGAGCAATTTTATCACTTGTATCTGCAATAATAACCTTTTTGCTCATTCAATCCTGCAGTACAGTACCCTTAACAGGAAGATCGCAGCTTAATATGATACCAAACAGTGAAATGCTAACTATGAGTTTTCAACAATACGATCAGTTTTTAAAAGAGAATAAGCTTAGCACAAATCAGGCTGAAGTGAATATGGTTAAAAATACGGGAGTAAAAATACAGCACGCAGTTGAGCGTTATTTGCAAGCAAATAATTTATCATCGAGACTAAATGGCTACAAATGGGATTTCAACCTTGTGGAGGATGACCAGGTAAATGCATGGTGTATGCCCGGTGGAAAAGTTGTTGTCTATACCGGAATACTTCCTGTAACACAGGATGAGGCAGGATTAGCTGTTGTAATGGGACACGAAATTGCACACGCAATTGCAGAGCATGGCAATGAAAGAATGAGCCAGCAATTATTACAGCAAGTCGGAGCAGTAGGATTAATGGTTGCGATGAACGAAGAACCTGCTGAAACTCAGGCTTTGTGGCTAAGTGTTTATGGTGTTGGAACTACAGTAGGAATTATGCTTCCATACAGTAGGGCACAAGAAAGTGAAGCAGATCACCTTGGATTAATTTTTATGGCAATGGCTGGATACGATCCGCACGTAGCACCAGAATTCTGGAAAAGAATGGCTGCAAGTAAACAAGGAGGTTCACCACCGGAATTTTTGAGCACTCATCCTTCTGACCAGACAAGAATTAATGACATTACAGCCTGGATACCGGAGGCGATGAAGTATTATAAAAAATAATTATATATCTAAATCGATGGATAATGTAATTAAATTTATAATTCTTTCGGTTGCTCTCACTTCTCTCGTTAATCCTCAAGACAAGAATGAAGGTAATTACAAATTGGTTGGTGGGCCATGCGAAGGCTGTGAAGCAATATTTGAATTTGGCAACAGAATTTTATCTAATGTTGATACACTACCTGACTTCAACATTGATGGACCAAGATTAAAAATAACAGGTACAATTTATAAACCTGATGGAAAGACTCCTGCAAAAGATGTGATAGTTTATATTTATCATACTAACCAGGATGGAATTTATGAAACAAAAGGAGATGAAACAGGCTGGGGAAAGAGACACGGTTACATACGAGGCTGGATTAAAACTGATAAAGATGGAAAATTTACTTTCTATACCCTTAAACCCGGAACATATCCAAACAGGTCTGAACCAGCACACATTCACATAACGATTCTTGAACCAAATGGAAAATACTATTGGCTTGGCAGTTATCATTTTGAAGGGGATCCTTTGCTTACTGAGAAAGAAACTAATCCCGAGTTACCGAGAGGCGGCAGTTCAGGACTCTTATC
>JAPHUI010000277.1 GCA_026193755.1 Ignavibacteriaceae bacterium
AAAAGTTCTGATTCAAGTAGGTTTTCAGGAATGGCAGTACAAACAATATCTATAAACGGAAATTGATTCAGAGGACCGTTATTATGTATAGCTCTTGCGAACAAGCCTTTACCTGTACCCGTTTCACCAAGAATTAAAACATTTGAACTGCTTTTCTCAGATACTTTGCTGGCTAGCTCAACAGCCCTCAATAGTTTTTCAGAATTGCCAAGAATAGAATTAATCCCCTGGCGATTCATTCCAAAAGTTCCTACACGATTTGTTTCAGTTATATAAGATTTGTTTGAAATTATTTCAGATAGGAAAGAAGTAAATTTTAAAACTTCGTAAGGAAAGACAAAGATATCTAAAAATCCTTGCTTTAATAGGGAAGTTACAAGTAAGGCATCAGAATTATTAATGATAATTATGAATTTGTTAGTTTTTCCCCTTTTTATTTTTAAAATACTTTTATAAAAATTAGAATTAAGAGACTCGATTCTCAAGACTACAATATCGTTATTGCCTATTTCAAGCTCATTGGGGAAAGTAACATTCAAGGGAAAACCTTTCAATTCAAGCTGTTTTAGGGCAGAGGAAACTGAAACGAGATCCGTGGTGTCGGAAAATACCTTTATGTTATAATGTCCTTCAGGCATAAATTATTGTGAGGGGTAAAAATTTTCTAATTTTTCCAGTACAATTATCCTTTCATTATGCTTTAAATATGCCGCTCTCAGTCGGTGAGATTCTATTTTCTCGGCAATGAAATATATTAACTCTCGTGTGTATACTATGTAACGTTTAGCTTTATTCAGGTTGCCTCTTTCTAAATATAATTCAGAGATTGCATACAAAATTTTCCAGGTCAATTCGAAAATGCTTTCATCCTTAATTAAATCATATGCCTTTTCAAAATGTTCAAGCGGCGGTAGCAATTTATCGGACGAATAATTTTTTGAGATAACTCCAAAAAAATATTCTCTTTCGGCTTCCAATATAGAATTTTGTGAACATAAATCAATAAGCTCCGCATCTATTAGTTGATCGTATGCATCTTTGTAGTTTTTTCCTTTAATCAAAAATTTAATCTTTAAAAATCTACATTCAGCTACAAATTTTTTATCTTCAAGATTTTTGTAATCATTTATTATCTCATTAATATCATCAGAAAGAACTTTATCTTCTTTAAGTATAAAATTTAATAGTCTTAAATATTTTAAATTAGTAAAGCATTTCGAAGGTAGCTCAACATTATCAACTATTTTTTCGAAAGAATTTATTGTTTCTGTTATTTCTGTTAAAAATCCAATGTTAAAAAATAACTTTCCCAGGAATGTTAATACTTCACTGGCTTTTTCAAAATTCTGCAAACGAATAAAAATTTTATATGATTCTTTAAGTGCGGTTAAAGATTTTTGGTACTCACATATTTTAAGATAAACTTCTCCTAGATTTTTAAGTATAAGTCCGTAGTTCATTTCATTCCCCAGGCTAAGGAAAATATTCTGTGCTTTTAGATAAGATTCAACAGCCAGGTCATATTTCGTCAGGAAGGAATATAATTCTCCAAAATTATTAAGTAAGGAACCTTCCTGCTCCAAATTTCCGATAGATGCGTTTATCCTGAAAGAATTTTTCCAATGTTCTTCAGCCTGTTTATAATCGTTAAATACAGTAAATATGATTCCCATGTTATTTTCAACCCTAGCTACACGATCAGAATATTCAGTTTCAATAAATGAAGCTTTTGCAAGCTCAAAATTTTTAAGGGCAGATTCCAGGAAATTATACTGGTAAAAATCGATAATACCTTTAAGGTTGTAGCAGCGCCCTTTTAATTCATCAGACAAATTATTTTCTTTAAGCAGGTCATCGCATTGGTTAATTGCTTCTTTGTATTTTTTTAATTCATAATCTGCATAGGCTACATCTACCATTAGCTTTTGCTTTTCCTCAATATTATCTGTTTCCTTTAGTAAATCGCTAATTACTTTCTTCCCAGCCTCGAGTTCTCCGGAATCAATGAGTGAGTTTCCCTCTATTAGTAAAAGATCTCTACCAATTTCTTTTTCAGACAATGATTTCTTTAATTCCTTTATCGTTGCAAGGGCTAATTGAACCTCACCTAGTTTATAATATACTTCGCTTAGTTTCATCCTCACTGCATTCATCATTTTTTCCCTAAGGGGCAAATTCAGCAAATGAACCAGGATACTTCGGATATATGCAAACGCAGAATGTTTTTCTGATTCTTCAACTTCCGTCATTGAAACAATAAAACAATTTTCGTAATCACCAGCTAGTTCATATTGCCGGGCTAGTTCCAACCTGTTGAAAGAGGGAACTTTTCCCACCAACTTGCTTGCAATGTAAAGGTGCAATTTTTTCTTATTCTCTATCGAGGTATAAATGTGCTTTTTAAATGCTTCCGAAGTGAATACTATTGTTTGACCGGAAGTGTAATCCTGCACAATA
>JAPHUI010000123.1 GCA_026193755.1 Ignavibacteriaceae bacterium
CTTGTATTGCTAGATGAAATTGGGACTGGAACTGATCCGATAGAAGGATCTGCTCTTGCTGCTGCAGTATTATTGAAACTCAGGGATATCGGTTCGTTAGTTTTTGCATCAACTCATCACGGAAGTTTAAAAATTATTGCAAATAATGAGGATAAATTTGTGAATGCCGCTATGGAATTTGATCATGAAAAGCTGGCACCAACTTACAAATTTAAGTTGGGAACACCTGGTTCGAGTTATGCTTTTGAGATTGCAAGAAGGAGAGGATTGGATGAAAAAATTCTTAAAACTGCTTCCGACTTTATGGATAGTGACAAATATAAGCTCGAAGTTTTCCTGTCTGATCTTGAAACAAAATCCAATAAGCTGGAAGAAAAATTGAGAGAATTGGAGATAGAAAATTCCAGACTGGCTGGATTATCAAGTTTATATAAAAAAAATATTGAAAAACTTGAGACCGAGAAAAAAGAAATATTAAAGAATGCTAAAATTGATGCGGAAGAGTTTCTTAAAGATATTAATAAAAAAGTTGAAAATGTAATTAAACAAATACGTGAATCGGGCGCAAAGAAAGAAGTAATTAAGGAAGCCAAAAAAATAGTAATTGAACTAAAAGAAGAAACCAAAAATCTTTATTCTCCGGATATTGGATTAGAACAAAAATTGACTGATTTTAGTGTTGGTAATTTTGTCTTAATTAGAAATACAGCAGCATCAGGACAAATAATTGAGATAGATAAAGAAAAGCAAAGAGCAACAATTGAATCCGGTACAATAAAAATGCAGGTCAATTTGAGTGATTTACTTATAGATAATTCTAAAAGAAAAGATAAACCAATAGCTTCTCATCATAATTTTAAGTTTCCTGAAACTAGTTACAGACTTGATATAAGAGGTAAAAGGCCTGATGAAGCTGACTTTGAAATACTAAAATTTATTGATGATTCTTACATGACGGGACAGGAGAGAATTGAAATTCTGCACGGTAAGGGAACTGGAGTATTAAAAAGAACCGTAAAAGAAATTCTCGATAGGCATGAAAAGGTAAAGAATTATTATTTTGCACCAATAGAATTTGGCGGAGAGGGTATTACAGTCGTCGAATTAAAATAAGGTATTCTGTGTTTAAAAAAATTTTAGTTGCTAACAGGGGAGAGATTGCGGTTAGAGTTATCAGATCTTGCCGTGAACTCGGAATAAAATCTGCTGCAATTTATTCAGAAGCAGATAAAACTTCTCTTCACACACGATTAGCGGATGAAAGTTATTACATTGGCAGTGCGCCTGCCCACGATTCTTACCTTAACAAAGAAAAAATATTAAAACTTGCCCTTGACATCGGAGCTGATGCAATTCATCCGGGTTATGGATTCTTTGCTGAAAATTCTGAATTCATTAGAGAGTGTGAAAAAAACAAAATTACTTTTATTGGTCCTTCGTCAAAATCGGTTGCTTTGATGGGCAGTAAAACAGAAGCACGTAAATTGATGGCGAACAATAAAGTTCCAATCGTTCCTGGAACAACGGAATCAATTAAATCTGTCAACAATGGTTTGAAGATCGCACAAGAAGTTGGTTACCCGGTTCTGCTGAAAGCGTCTGCAGGAGGCGGGGGAAAAGGAATGAGAAGAATTAATTCCAGTAAAGAATTCGAGTCTGCATTCGAAGCAACAAAAAGAGAGGCTCTGAAAGCTTTTGCTAATGATGATATTTACATTGAAAAATTTATTTTAAATCCCCGACATATTGAAGTACAGATTTTTGGTGATAAGCACGGTAATTATGTTCATCTTTTTGAAAGAGAATGTTCGATCCAGCGAAGGCATCAAAAAATTATTGAAGAAGCTCCTTCCTCTTTTGTTGACGAAATAACCCGCCAAAAAATAACTGCTGCAGCTGTGAATGCGGCGAGAGCCTGCAATTACTTTAACGCAGGTACAGTCGAATTTCTTATGGATGCTGATAAGAAATTTTATTTTCTGGAAATGAACACAAGACTGCAAGTTGAACATCCGGTTACTGAGCTGATTACAGGTTTTGATTTGGTGAAAGAACAGATTTCAATCGCAGATGGGAATAAACTTTCTTTTAATCAAGATGATCTTAAGATTAATGGTCACGCATTGGAATGCCGTATTTATGCCGAAGATTCATTTAACAATTTTCTACCTTCTAC
>JAPHUI010000104.1 GCA_026193755.1 Ignavibacteriaceae bacterium
GCCGTGGTCAATTTGTTCTTCCTCTAAAAGTTTAATTAATTTAAAAGGATTAGCTGAAACACTTCCTTTTGTTCCATAAATATTAGCGTAGAAAGTATCTTTATGTTCTGCAAGAGTCCAGCTTGATTCGATATTTATAAGAACTGAATTTTCACATCTTAATAAGCTTATGGAAGTATCTTCCAGATTTCTTGAATGATGATAATAATTTTTTGTTGAAATAGATACCGCTCTGGGATAGTTTGCTAACCAAAGAGCAAGGTCAACCAGGTTTATCCCAAGATCCAGAATAACGCCTCCGCCTGCTTCTTCCCTTTTACTAAACCACTTTTCAGAACTACTCTGCTTCCTGATCCATCCACATTTAATGTAAAACGGTTCACCAATTTCTCCGGCATCTATTAAGCTCCTGATTAACATAGAATCCGGTCTATAACGCAAATTCATCCCAACCATTAATTTTCTATTATTCTTTTTCGCACATTCAATAACTTCCTGACCTTCTGTGCTAGTAAGTGCAAGCGGTTTCTCTACAAGTACATTTTTCCCAGCATTCAGACTGTCAATAGCCATTTGTTTATGAAGATGTGTTGGAGTAGCTATAATAACAGCATCAACATTATTATTGTTAAGCAAGTCTTTATAATTGGTATAACGGTTTTTTATTTCATACTTATCCCCAATAGAAAACAACCTGTTCCTGTTAATTTCAGCTACAGCAGTAACTTCTGTATTCTTTATCTTTAATAAGTTTGGCAGATGAACAAGTTGTGCAACGCTTCCTAGACCAATTACAGCTACTCTTGTTTTATCCATTAAATAATAGCCTTTGCCGCTGATTTTATATTTTTATAAAAAGAAGTAATGCGTTTAGCTATTCCTGCGGGGTCAATCTCTAATTGTTTGTGAAGCTGTGTTTGTGTACCATGATCTATAAATTTATCCGGTATACCCAATCGAAGAATATCATTCTTGAAGTTTTTATCATTGAAATATTCAACCACTGCCGATCCAAAACCACCCGGTAAATTATTTTCTTCGAGTGTTACAATTTTATCATGTCTTGCTGCGATATCATCAAGCTTTTTTGTGTCAAGAGGTTTAATGAAACGCATATTTATAATTTCACAGGAGACTCCATCTGCTTTTAAAATATCAGAAGCTTTTTGTGCGTAATTAACCATAGAGCCCACAGCTAAAATTGCAACATCATCTCCATCTGAGAGTTTTTCACTTTTTCCAATTTCAATTTTAGTAAAACCATCCTCAATTTTTACTCCTAGTGCGGAACCTCTCGGATATCTCACTGCCACAGGACCCTCACAATGTTCAACAGCAGTATATACCATATTACGTAACTCTGCTTCATCTTTCGGGGCCATTATTACCATTCCGGGGATAAGTCTTAAATAAGCAAGGTCAAAAGTGCCGTGATGAGTTGGTCCATCAGCTCCAACCAAACCGGCCCGATCTAAAACAAACACCACATGCAATTTTTGAAGAGCGACATCATGTATTATTTGATCGAATGCTCTTTGAAGGAATGTTGAATAAACGGCCACAACCGGAATTATTCCCTGGGTAGCAAGACCTGCTGAAAAGGTTACAGCATGTTCTTCAGCAATACCAACATCAAAATAATTTTGCGGAATTTTTTCTTTCAAAATATCTAAACCAGTTCCATCAGGCATAGCAGCAGTTATTCCGACTACTTTCGGATTTTTTTCAATTATTTCAACTAAAGCATCTCCAAAAATTTTTGTATAAGCTGCCGGCCCACCTGCTTTTTTGTGAGCCTGACCGGTTAATTTATCAAATGGAGTTGAAGCGTGTAATCTTTGTGAATGATTTTCAGCAGGTTTATAACCTTTCCCTTTTTGTGTAAGTGCATGAATGAGAATTGGACCTTTCAATTCCTTTACCTGCTCAAAAATCTTAATTACCTGATGAACATTATGTCCATTGACAGGTCCAAAGTATCTGAAACCCAAAGCTTCAAAAAGCATTCCCGGAGTAATAACAGCTTTTATACCATGTTCAAGTCTCACCGCTATGCGTCTCATTCTATCACCAAATTGATCCAGCTTTCCTGTAAGATCCCAGATTTGTCCTTTAAATTTATTGTAATCGGGATGAGAGATCATCTCAGTAAAGTAGTTTGATATCTGCCAGACATTTGGAGCAATAGACATATTGTTATCATTTAAAACAACTATAAGATTCGACTTAAGAATACCAGAGTTGTTCATAGCTTCATAGGCCATACCTCCGGTCATAGCTCCGTCACCAATAACAGCTA
>JAPHUI010000217.1 GCA_026193755.1 Ignavibacteriaceae bacterium
GTAAAATTCCAGGTGATTATATGCGTCAGCTTTATTTATCATTAATATTCCTATTCTCCACATTACTTCCAGCACAAAGTCAATTTCAGCAGTTTATAAATTATGTTAACTCACTTGGTGATCCCACTGAAAAACAAGCCGTTGTTGATAGTTTTATGACTTATGCAAGAACTGTTGGTATTCCTTTTATTGAAGACTCAACTGCAAATTTTATTTATTTAGGAAATCCTAATTCAGTCACTGTTCCGGGAGATTTTAATGGATGGAGTATTACTGCCTGGCCAATGACACATCTCAGTCAAACAAATTTCTGGTATAGGTCTGAAAATTTTGAACTCGATGCCCGGCTTGATTATAAATTTGTTCTGAATGGCAGCACGTGGATACTTGATCCGGAAAATCCAAATACCTGTCAGGGAGGATTTGGACCAAACTCCGAGCTATCGATGCCTTTATATTTACAGCCCTGGGAAATAAACTATAATCCGAATATTGCCCATGGAACCGTTGTTCCAAAAACTTTATACAGCACAAATGTAGGTACAAATTATCACCTGAACATTTATCTTCCTCCGGGTTATGATTCATTAGGCTTACAAACTTATCCAACGGTCTATTTTCAGGATGGATCAGAATATATAAGTCTTGGTAAGGCTACAAATGTTATCGATAATCTTCTCGACAGTTCAAAAATTCAACCAGTTATTGCGGTCTTCGTGACACCAAATAACAGAAATGAAGAATACGCCGGCACGATAAGAAATCAATACAGATTATTTTTTGTTGAAGAACTTGTTCCTTATATAGATGCAAATTATAAAACTGAAATTGATCCAGAAAAGAGATTAGTTCTAGGTGATTCTTATGGTGGGAATATTTCTGCATTAATAAGCTACAACCATCCTGATGTTTTTGGTTTGTGCGGGCTTCATTCCGGGGCACTCCAGCCAAACGGTTATGAAGCTTATAATTTGATTATTAATGGACCTGTAGAGGATATAAAATGGAGTTCCATCTGGGGATCTTACGAAGGAAGCCTTACTCAAAATATGAGGTCATTGAAAGATTATCTACTAAACGCAAATTACGAACTTGACTGGCTCGAGAGACCCGAAGGACATAGCTGGGGATTGTGGCGTGCATCAATTGATATGATGCTTGAATATTTCTTTCCCGATAATTCGAGTGGTATAATTGCTGAAAATAATTTTGTACCTGATAATATCATACTTTACCAAAATTATCCCAATCCATTTAATCCTTCCACAAATATTAGATTTGAAGTACCTCACTCAACTCATATTAAGCTGGTTTTATATGATCTTTTGGGGAGAGAAATAAAAATTCTTTTTGAAGGAGGAGCTCTAGCTGGAATGAATGAAATCGAGCTGAATGCTGAAAACCTTGCAGGTGGAATATACTTTTATCGACTGATTTCTGAAGATTTTATAGCCACTAAAAAGCTTATACTTTTAAAGTAATAAGCTCATTTTGATTAAAATTGTTTGTAAAACAGCCTTCAAAGTGATAATTTTACTATTCATATTTTCACACACTTTCAAGGATAAATAATGGCTGAAGTTAATGGTAAGATTATCCAGGTAATTGGACCTGTTGTAGATATTGAATTTGAAGAAGGTCACCTTCCGGAAATATATCACGCAATCAGAATTCCCCGCACAACAACTGAAGGCGTCAAGGACGAGCTAATCGCTGAAGTACAGCAGCATTTAGGTGAAGATAGAGTCAGAGCAGTTGCAATGGATTCTACCGATGGATTGGTTAGAGGAATGGAAGCTATCGATACAAAAGAACCAATATTAATTCCAGTTGGTCCGGAGACTCTAGGAAGATTGATAAATGTTACTGGAAAAGCCATTGATGGATTGGGTGAATTAACAACAAAAAAGAAATATCCCATACATAGACCCGCACCACTTTTCAGAAACCTTTCTACAAACACCGATATGTTCGAAACCGGAATTAAGGTTATTGATTTAATTGAACCTTATACAAAAGGTGGTAAAACCGGATTGTTCGGCGGCGCAGGTGTTGGTAA
>JAPHUI010000436.1 GCA_026193755.1 Ignavibacteriaceae bacterium
TCATTTCCTACTCCATCTACATATCCCCAGATGTCGTTATATCCTGCAGAGGGATACTGGTTTAAATTACTTAATAAAGTAACATTTGTCTGAGCAATCCCTTGAAAAAAGATTGACATCAAAAAAAATAGAAATACAATTTTCATGACTTCCTTCTTTTTGTTTTGTTAAATTGACAGAATGGTACTTGGCAATAGCACAAATTCTTTTATAAAAATATTTTCTATTTAATAAAAGAAACTTTTATCGTTCTTGTAAATTGAGCCGAGGAAGCGGTAATAAAGTAGATTCCTGATGGAAGGATCATTCCGGAGTCATTATCTCCGGACCAGTAAAAATCGGCCACTCCAGAAGGAAGATAATCATTAAGCAATGTTTTAACTCTCTTCCCGAGTAAGTTGTAGATTTCGATTTTCGTTTTCTGACCTTCCTTAGTTTTTATTCTGATTTGAGTAATAGGGTTGAACGGGTTGGGAAAGGCTTCCAGTGAATAATTGCTAATTGGTTGGTTTTCCCACTTGTCAACGATTGATATTTCAGAATTGATATAAAGATATAAACCTCCTTTGACATTTCCAAGCAATAAATCGTAGTCTGTATCATTGTCAATATCAACAAAACAGGGAGCTGTATTTCCTCCAAAATCTCCGTTAATGAAATAATTAGTTTTTTCCTCCCAGACTGGATTTATGTTAGTACCAGTGTTCTTATAATAATAAAATTCACCAGTACGGTTTCCTGAGAATAAATCAAATGTACCACTGCTATCGATATCAATCATAAACGGAGTTGCATTATCTCCAACATCCAGGTTATTAAAATATTCTGAATTCAAAGCAAATTGGTAAAAAGAAGGATTACCAGTGTTTTCATAAAAATAGAATTTACCATTGAAGCCCCCGATTATAAGGTCTATGTCCATATCATTATCCACGTCTAAAACGAAAGGTACTGCTGAAGAGCCTATATCAATTACTCCTCCGTTGCTATCCAACAATGCTGTTCCTGAAGTGAAGTTTGGAGAAGAAGGCGAACCGGAATTCAAATAAAGCGAAAGTGTACCATTAAATCTTCCAATTATTAAATCATAATCTCCGTCATTATCAATATCTCCGAATGCAGGGGATACACTTAAATCACTTGTTATGTCAAAGAATGTAGAATCAGCATAGTAAAAAGCCGGATTAAAAACATCTCCGGTATTTTCTAGAAAGTGAATTGATCCTATAGGATTATTTAGTGATCCAACAAAAAGATCCAGATCGCCATCATTATCTATATCAATAAATACTGGCGCACTATTATCTCCGACATCGAAAGTTTTCAATAAATCTTTAGTTATGAAAATGTGATTCGCTGATTGGGGTGTTCCAATGTTCTGGTAAAACATTAAAGATTGCGGAACAGTAGGATCGTAGAGAACAGAGACAAATGAATCGTAATCATTGTCGCCATCTATATCGGCGAATCGTGGCATATTAAAACCACTGGTATAAACACTATCTGCATTAATAGGATATACATTTGAAGTTCTGTGCATATCTGGTGTAAAAGGAGTTCCCTGGTTTTCGATTACATAAATACTTTTACTAAAAAAATCTCCCCAAAAAAGATCGAAGTCGAGGTCACCATCTATATCCACAAAATCCAGTGAACTAGCGCCATGTCTTGGATCGGCTGGTCCTCCGCCCACTATAAGAATGTTTTGCCAGAAATCAGTTATAAATCTAAAATTAAAATTTTGTGAAGATCCGATATTTTCAAAAAAAGAAAGAGTTCCTACCGAATTTCCGGTAATAAAATCGAAATCATTATCGTCGTCTATGTCAACAAAGATAGGGTTACTGCCAAACTCACTAAAAATTGGATTACCTTCGTTATCTCTCACTGTATCCTGTGCGAGTATGAAATAAGGTGAATTTGCTGTCCCATCATTTCTGAAATAAGATATCTGGTCATTATTGCTTGTAAAGTAATCCTTGTCGCCATCGGAATCGATATCGATAAAATAAAACCAGTTCGATAAATGCAGTCCAGCAGGTATTGCCAGTGAGTACTGAAAATCAGGACTGAATTTATTTCCAATATTCTCGAACCAGCCAAATGTCCTATCGCTATCGAGATAGAAAATATCCAGATCGCCATCATCATCAATATCTACAAATTGATGCTCCAGGTTATTATGACCGCCCGAGAAAATATTTTTTAGTAAACCTTCCGTATCGCTGACAGGAATCAAATTTAACTCTCTGTTAAACGGTTGGGAATAACTAAGTGAATTTGAGAGAAGAAGTAATAATAAAAATATTATCGAGCCGAGTATGTTATTTCGTAAAGACAAGCATCTCCGATGATTTTGAATGGTTGAACTTTGAAATTATTAATATCTTTTTGTTTCGTTTGAATTGAGCGTTCAACTATCATCACACAATTACTATGAAGGTATCCATTGTTCAAAATATTATCAACCACATTATAAATATCGTCCTTAAAAAAAGGAGGATCAGCTAGTATCAAATCGTACTGTGCATTTAATTTTTGAGTTGAAAATTTTAATGCGGGCATTTTGAATACTTTACAATTATTTTCGGCTTGTAATGATTTTATATTCTCCTGAAGATTTTTATAAATAACAGGATTTTTTTCTACGAAGTGAATTTCTCCAGCACCTCTGCTTATGCATTCAAAACCTAGTGCGCCTGATCCTGCGTAAATATCAAGTACCTTTATTTCTTCAAATGATATCTTATTGGTAAGGATATTAAAAATTGTTTGCCGGACTCTCTCTGTTGTCGGTCTTATTAAATCAGATTTCGGTACATTAATAAACCTGCCTTTTAGCTCTCCAGATGTAATTCTCAGTCGCACTTTTTATTGAGTATTTTTTTCAATTAAATCTTGCAGCAATTCCGGTAGCTGCAGTGAATGTACTATATTGTTCGCTGGATATTCCAGTGTTTTTAACATCAGGTTTAAACTGAACAATTTTAAAAGGATTGAATTTTACAAACTCTAATCCTGTCTTAAACTGAAATTCAGATTGCAAATCGTTTCCGATGTCATCACCAGAGAAAAATGCATACTTTGTCGATTTTATAAGGAGATTTTTTATTCTGTCTTTTGAAAGAATTTTTATAATTGAGTCTAGAAAATCAATTTTTGTTTTTTGGAAGACTTTTACGTAAGCGGGTTTAGACGAAATATTGATAAATAAAGTTATGGAACTTTTTGAGTTATATATGTTCACAGATATTGAATCTTGAGCTGAAGAATAAGAATTTATTAAACCATTAGCAGTGATTGAAGCATTATCCACAAGGCGGGGATTAAGATTATTTTTTGTACAGAAATTTTTTAGTATTAGTAGGTATTTTTTATTCAAAGCTACAACAAGTGCATTATTATTACCGGGAAGAATATCTTTCCCCAAATCATAATATTTAATAGCTAATTCCTCTGAAGCTAAAAACGGGAATAGTTGTGAAA
>JAPHUI010000443.1 GCA_026193755.1 Ignavibacteriaceae bacterium
ATTATAATCCAGGGAATAGTAGAAGACGGAGCAGCTTCTAAATCAGATATTAGAGCAGGAGATGTTATTCTCGAAATTGATGGTCGTCCTGTTAATAAACCTAATGAATTGCAGAGCTATGTTGCTTCACTTACGGCAGGTACAAATGTTAAGCTTAAATTATTCAGAGATGGAGAAACAATAGAGAGAAATGTAACTCTTAAAGCGCGTGACGCCGATGTAAAAACAGAACCTGCTTCTCAAGAAGAGGAGACAGAAAGCAAGGATAATTCCAATTTGACTTCAGCGACGTTTGATAATATTGGATTGACGGTTAAAAACCTCTCTGAAAAAGATAAAACAGATTTCAAAGTAAATCATGGTGTACTTATTACTGATGTTAAACCATTCAGTATAGCAGAAGACCAGAGATTATTTGCTGGGCTTGTTATCGTTGAGGCAAATAAAGAGCAAGTTGATAATGTTCAGGATTTTAAGAATGCAATTGAGAAGAAGAAAGGCTCAGCATTATTGCTTAAGGTAGTAGATCAGGATGGTAATAATAGATTCATAGGTATTGAAATACCTGAATAGTTGATGTCTAAACATTAGAAAGCTGGACGTCCCGATTTTTATCGGGACGTTTTTTTATATTTAGATTCAAACAAAAAATATTTTTATGATTAGATTTTTAACAGCGGGTGAATCACACGGTAAAGCATTAGTTACAATTATAGAAGGCTTTTCCTCCAATATTACCATTGGTAAAAAATATATTGACTATCAGCTAAAAAGAAGGCAAGCTGGTTATGGCAGAAATTCAAGAATGAAAATTGAATCAGATTCGGTTCAGATATTAAGTGGAATTAGGTTTGGCAAAACTATTGGCTCACCAATTTCTTTTCTTATAGAAAATAAAGATTGGGCTAACTGGCGTGATATAATGGACATTGAAGGATCATTAAAATCTATTGATAAAATAACAATTCCTCGACCGGGTCATGCTGATCTTGTTGGTGTAACAAAATATAATTTTAATGATATAAGAAACTCTATAGAACGATCGAGTGCAAGGGAAACTGCCGCAAGAGTTGTAGCCGGGTCTATTGCAAGAAAATTTCTTGAAGAATTTGGAATCTCAGTCGGTAGTTGTGTTGAAAGTATTGGTGGAATATATTCATCAACCAATATCTTAAGTCAGTTAGTTCAGAATGGAAGTTCAGAAAAAAAATCTGGATGGGACATTTCATTAAAAGCCGATAAAAGTTCGGTCCGAGTTTTAGATCAGACTCAGGAAAAGAAAATCATTGATAAAATTAAAACTGCAAAGAAAAACGGTGATACATTAGGCGGGACATTTATAGTGATGGCGACGGGCATACCCGCTGGGCTCGGAAGTTTTATGCATTATGACCGAAAACTTGATGCAGATATCGCTTTTCATTTGATGTCTATTAATGCTGTAAAGGCTATTGAAATTGGTGATGGTTTAAAAAATGCTGAAAAGTTCGGTTCAAAAGTCCAAGATGAAATTGTACTGAGTAAAAATATTTTTACCCGGAAAACAAATTATTCTGGTGGCATTGAAGGCGGAGTTTCTAATGGATTACCGATAATTGTAAGGTCTGCTATGAAACCCATTTCTACTTTGTCGAAACCAATCAGCAGTATTGATTTAAGTACAATGAAAAAGGTTTCATCAAGATATGAGCGAAGTGATTTTACGGCGGTTCCATCTTGTGCAGTGATTGCAGAAAGTATGCTTGCATGGGTTATTGCAAAACATTTTCTAGCTAAGTTTGGCGGTGACTCTATTGAAGAAACAAAAGATAATTTTAATTCCTTCAAAAAAAAATCATTTAAAAGAATAAGAAAAGAGTTTAGAAAATAATATGGTTCGGGTAAAAATATTTACTTTTAATCTATTTAATGAGAACACATTTGTTCTTTGGGACGATGAAACAAAAGAATCTGCCGTTATTGATCCGGGTACCTCTACAGCAGATGAACAAAAAATATTCACTGATTTTATTATAAGCCAGAAGCTGAATATCAAATATTTAATAAATACGCATTGCCATATTGATCATATTCTCGGCTGCAAATTTGTGAAAGAGAAATTTAATGCGGTTTATTATGCGCCGGAAAAAGATATTGTACTTCTGAAAAATTCAGTAATGCAGGCACAGATGTTTGATATAGTTTTCGAAGAACCTCCTGAACCCGATAAGCTGATTAGTGAGAAAACTGAAATTTTTCTGGGCAATTCTAAAATTGAATTTTTATTTACTCCAGGACATACACCTGGTGAATATTGTCTTTATCTGCAAAAAGAAAGAATTTGTATTACTGGTGATGTTTTATTTAAGGAAGGTATTGGAAGAACTGATTTATGGGGCGGCGATTACGATGCTTTGATTAACTCTATTGAAAATAAATTATTTTCATTACCCGATGATGTAAAGATTTATCCCGGACATGGTGAAGCAAGTACTATCGGTTACGAAAAACAATATAATCCTTTTCTTGTATAATTTTTTATTCATTGTATAATTCTATTGAGGTGAGCAATGAACGATAAAATAGATAAACTTTCAAAACTTAAAGAAGATGCGAAGCTTGGCGGTGGTAAAGAAAGGATTAAAAGCCAACACGAAAAAGGTAAACTAACTGCCAGGGAAAGAATTGAACTTCTTGTAGATGAGAAAAGTTTTGAAGAAATTGATATGTTCGTCAAACATCGTGCAACTGATTTTGGATTAGATAAACAGCATTTCCCGGGTGACGGTGTGGTTACTGGATTCGCAAGAATTGATGGAAGACCTGTTGCACTTTTTAGTCAGGATTTTACTGTATTTGGAGGTTCGCTTTCTGGAGCGCACGCAGAAAAAATTGTAAAAGTTATGAAGATGGCTATGAAGGCTGGAATTCCTTTGATAGGATTGAATGATTCAGGAGGTGCAAGAATTCAGGAAGGAGTTGTAAGTCTTGGTGGTTATGCAGACATTTTTTTATTGAACACTCTTGCATCCGGAGTGGTACCCCAAATTTCTGTTGTACTTGGACCTTGTGCCGGGGGAGCAGTTTATTCACCAGCAATCACTGATTTTATTTTTATGGTGAAGAATACTAGCTATATGTTTGTTACAGGGCCTAATGTTGTAAAGACTGTTACACATGAAGATGTTAGCTTTGAAGATCTTGGAGGTGCTGAGACTCATGCAAGTAAGAGTGGTGTGGCTCATTTTATTTATGATAATGAAGTCGAAACTTTGCACCATGTAAGAAAACTTTTGAGTTTCATTCCACTAAATTACCGAGATAAATCTCCTGAAAAAGAATTCGATTATAGTTTAGTTACTCCTGAGACAAAACTAAATGAAATCATTCCGGATAATCCTAACAAGCCTTATGACATGAAGCAAATCATAAATTTACTTGCAGATGAGAATGATTTTGTTGAAGTGCATCAGTATTATGCTGAAAATATTATCTGCGGATTCTGTAGAATAGGCGGGATGGCAATAGGTGTTATTGCAAACCAACCGCAAGTACTTGCAGGTGTTCTGGATATAAATGCTTCAACAAAGGCGGCTCGGTTTGTAAGATTTTGTGATGCATTTAATATTCCAATGCTCGTACTTGTTGATGTGCCTGGTTTTTTACCTGGAACAGAACAAGAATGGAATGGTATTATTCGACATGGCGCTAAACTTTTATTTGCTTTCAGTGAAGCGACTGTTCCCAAGGTTACAGTAATAACCAGGAAAGCATACGGTGGAGCTTATGACGTTATGAACTCGAAGCATATTCGTGGTGATTTTAATTTTGCCTGGCCTTCATCTGAAATTGCGGTAATGGGACCAAAAGGTGCTGTTGAAATCATTTTTAAAAAAGAAATAGCCAAAGCAAAAGATCCGGCAAACGAAATTGAGAAAAAATTATCCGAATACATAGAAAAATTTGCCAATCCCTACATAACTGCCGAAAGAGGTTACGTAGATGATGTAATTGCACCCCAGGAAACGAAGCAAAAACTTATTTACGCTTTTAATCTTCTTCGCACAAAAGTTGATACTAATCCAAAGAAGAAGCACGGGAATATTCCCCTTTAGGTGGTTAACCATTTGATTAAAGTAGAGTTATAAGAAACATTTGAATTTTTACTTGATAAAAGTATTCTAAAACACTAAATTTGATAAAGAATTTTTACCAATAGAGAAGATATGACAACAAAAGTTCTAAAACTGCTTATTATTTCAATATTACTAATTATGTATTCTTGCAGCAGTAATGATGAAATAACCAAGAAGTCCGATGAAGTCCCATATCAAAAAAATAGTGTTGTGGCTGAAATGCTTGAGCAAGCGAGGCAATACTATTTAACAGCACTCGAAAAACAGAAATCAAGCTCAGTGGAAGAAACTGTACAAAATTATGAATCTGCATTAAGAATTATAAACAACCTTAGCTACTATCCTGGTGTTGATGACAATGAAGCTTATATCGAGTTAGAGACTTCAATCATAGAAGATTATAAAGCATATGTTGACGGTTTACCTGAACTTCCTTCCGGTGTTTCTTTAGCAGCTCTTGAAGAATGGATGAAAGATTCAGTACCCGAAATTGAATTACCTGAAGGTGAAAAGACTGAGAATGAAATCATTCCTGGCGATATACCTCTTGAAGTGAATCCGTACGTTGAACAATATCTGACTTATTTTACTGGTAGAGGTAGTGAGGTAATGACAAACTGGCTTGAAAGGTCGGGTAAATATTTTCCTGTTATGTCCGGGATATTTGCAAGAGAAGGTTTACCAAGACAACTGATTTATTTAAGTATGATGGAGAGTGGCCTTAATCCAAAAGCACGTTCGTGGGCGAGGGCAGTCGGGTTATGGCAGTTTATTAAATCAACAGGTAAGCTGTACGGTCTGGAGTCAAGTTTTTATTTTGACGAGAGAAGAGACCCAATTAAATCTACTATGGCTGCGGCGAAGCATTTGAAAGATTTATATAGTTCTCTTGGAGACTGGTATCTTGCCTTGGCTGCTTACAATGCTGGCGAAGGTCGGATAAGAAGGGCAATGCAGAAATCAGGGGCAAGTGATTTTTGGTCGCTCAGAAGATATTTGCCCAGACAAACCAGAAATTATGTCCCACAATACATTGCTGTAAGTTTGATTGCCTCGGACCCCGAAGCATTCGGATTTTCTAATATTCAATATCAGAATCCTTACGAATATGAAACTTATAATGTTCCCGGTGCAATCGATCTTGGCTACTTAGCCACCATTTCAGGAACTGATGCCGAAACATTATACGATATGAATCCTGAACTAACTCAACTGAGTACTCCCCCGGATTTTCCGGGAGGATATCCATTAAAAATACCGAAAGGATCGTTAGAACAGTTTACTTCACAGATGCAAAATATTCCTGAATCAGCACGCCGGATATTTTTAGTGCACGAAGTTAGAAGAGGTGAGACTTTAACAAAGATTGCAAGAAAATATGGAGTATCAATTTACGATTTAGCTGATGCTAATAACATTTCAACTAAATCAAAATTATATGTTGGTGTGCCATTAAGAATTCCGGTTCTGGTTAATCCGAACGAGAACGATTACTCTTCTAATACAGATATTGCAATTGCAAATGATAGTGGAAATAATACTGATCAGGAATATGTATCACCTTATAATTCTTTGAACGGCAAAGATCAGAATGAAGAAGTTGTTGCAGTTAACGAAGTTGATGAATCCTCAACTGAAACGGATAGCGTAACCGAAGAAACTTTAGTTGCTGACTTAGGAAATGAAGAAAAGGAATCTATCGGTACGATGGATGCAATCATTCCTGATGGATTTGTTCCAGTTGATTATCGTGTGAAAAAAGACGATAGCCTGTTAGGTATTGCTG
>JAPHUI010000460.1 GCA_026193755.1 Ignavibacteriaceae bacterium
CGGGAATGACGAAAGAAAAATAAGCGAGAAAAACATGAAACAATTAAATATAATCTTACAGTCCATTTTCTTGACTTTGTTATTAACAATTTCTGCTTTCGCAGATGGCTTAATAATTATTCCCAAACCACAGCCGCTTCAATCACCTTACCCTCTTGAAGTTCTTTATCACCACGTTGATGTAAAGATCAATGGTAATATAGCAGAGACTTTCATCGACCAGGAATTTTATAATCCATCAAACAATATGCTTGAAGGATATTACATCTTCCCTATTCCAAAAGATGCTGTTATAAACAAATTCAGTATGGAAATAAACGGAAAAATGGTCTCAGCAGAATTGCTCGATGCAACCAAAGCCCGACAAATTTATGAAGACATAGTAAGACAAATAAAAGATCCCGCTTTACTTGAGTATACCGGTCAGGGAATATTTAAAGTAAGAATCTTTCCAATAGAACCAAGAAGTAAAAAGAAGGTAACTATAAGTTACCGGGAGGTTTTGAATTCCGACAATGAAATGTATGAATATGTTTATCCTTTGAACACAGAAAAATTCTCGGCAAAACCGGTAAAAAGTGTGAGTGTTAAAGTTGAACTTAAAACAAACAAAGAAATTAAGAATATCTACTCCCCCACTCATTCAATTGATGTTGTCAATAAAGACAATCATAATGCTCTAATTTCATTCGAAGAAGAGAATACCAAACCAGACATTGACTTCAAGCTTTACTACAGAACAGATAATGATCATGTCGGCTTATCGCTTCTTACCTATAAATCAGGAAATGAAGATGGCTATTTTCTGCTGACTGCTGGTCCTTCATTTATAATTAATGATAATCAGATTGATGATAAAGATATAACTTTTGTGCTGGATGTTTCCGGAAGTATGGCAGGCGATAAACTCAAACAGGCAAAAAAAGCATTATTGTATTGTGTTAATAACCTTAACCGCGGAGATAGATTTGATATTATCAGGTTTTCGACCGAAGCTTATTCACTTTTTGGTCAGATTGAATCGGCAAGTGAAAACAATATTAAAAAGGCAGAGAAGTTTATAAATGATTTGAAACCTGTTGGTGGCACAAACATAGAGGAAGCTTTAAATCTTGCTTTAAAAGAAAAAGGAAATAGTAGCCGTACTCACTTAATTGTGTTTATTACAGATGGCAAACCGACAATCGGAGAAACTGCAGATGAAAATCTTTTGAAGAAAATTGAAAAGTCGAATAAACAAAATGTCAGGATATTCACTTTTGGAATCGGTAATGAAATAAACACTCACCTGCTCGACAAAATCACCGAACAGACTAAAGCTTTCAGAACTTACATTTCAGAAAATGAAGATATTGAAGTAAAGGTTTCCAGTTTTTACGATAAAGTGCAATCACCGGTTTTGACAAATCTTTCACTTTCATTCAGCGGCAAAACAAAAACATTTCAGACCTACCCGAACAACCTTCCCGATTTATTTAAAGGTTCAGGCGTAACTATATTTGGAAGATACAGCGGAAGCGGCAGTTCGGATATAGAATTGAATGGAACGATCAAGGGTGAACGAAAATCATTTTATTTAAAGGCAGACTTCAGCAAGGATAATGATGAATATGATTTTATTCCTCCGCTCTGGGCTTCTCGAAGAATTGGATATTTACTGTACCAGATAAGATTAAACGGTGAGGATAAAGAACTGGTTGATGAAATAACTCAGCTTGCTCGTGAACAAGGAATTGTTACTCCTTACACCAGCTATTTAATAATGGAAGATGAAGAAATCCGAATAAGCAGAAACGAAATGGTTGATGATTTCCAGACTTTACCTCCTGCTCCTGAATTAAAAAAAGAAGCTGAAGGTGATTTCGGTGCAATGAAACAAAAAAGCGGTGACAGAAGCGTAACTGCCAGCGAAGAAATACGGGACTTGAACAGTGCCAGCAATTACGCAGAAACTAAACAAGGTTCAGGCAGGATGAATTATAAGGATAGTGAAGGAAATGAAATGAACCTCACTCAACAGGTAAAAAATATCCAGGGAAGAGCTGTTTACCAGAGCGGTAAGTTTTGGATTGATTCAGAATTACAGAATCAAAAAGCTAAAAATCAAAAACGTATTCAGTTTAATTCTGATGAGTATTTTCAATTGTTAAATGATAAACCGGAGACATCACAGCTTCTCGCACTCGGACAGAATGTTAGATTTTTTTATGATAATACTTTTTATGAGATTTATGAGTGAATGATTTAAGAATTATTTTTTATAAAATGAAAACTTTAACAATATTATTAATTATTTCGACTTATTGTTTCTCTCAAAATGATTCAACATTACAAATTGATGCCGAAATTACTAGGTGCTTTGTTCAACCTTATTCTTTAGTTCAATTAATTGGTGGCATCGACTCACTTCAAAGTCGATTACTATATCCGGTGGATGCAATTGAAAGTAACATAGAAGGAAGTGTTTTTATTGTAGTAACCATAGATACTTCTGGCAATCCATCGAACCCAATAGTTATAAAGGGTTTAGGGTATGGATGTGATGAGGAAGCAATAAGACTTATTATAACCTCAAAATTTTTACCTGCAATTAATAATGGGAAAAGTATCCGCTCGAAAATAACTATACGTATTAAATTCAGATTACCTAAACATGAATAACTTTTTCTATGCTGTCACGGTGTGACAGTGACAGTTTTTTCTTTTCTTTATATTTACAACAAACAATTTTAAATTTTTATGCCAGACATTTCCTCAATCGTACAAATAATACAATTAATGCTCGCACCGGGATTAATGATTTCAGCCTGCGGTTTACTTTTGCTTGGAATGAACAACAAGTATTCACTGATAGTTAACAGAATTCGTTTGTTAAATGAAGAGAGAAGAAGAGTGTTGCGGAAGATAGATGATCCTGAATTCAGTTCCAGAGAAAATGTACGGATTGAAAGCATAAGCAAACAACTCGAGCAGCTTACGCTAAGAGTTAAACTCGTCCGGAATGCTGTTCTTTCTTACACAATTGCAGTTGCGCTTTTTGTTGTAACATCTCTACTTATTGGTTTTGGTTATTTGTTTGATATTACCCGGCTAAATAGTTTTATTACAACCCTCTTTCTGCTTGGGATGGTTTCAGTTTTATTCGGTGTGGTTTATGCAGCTTATGAAACATATAAAGGATACGAAATCGTTAAGTACGAAATTGATAGTGAGGAATAAAGAGAACACAGTCATTGCGAGTCTTGATTTATCAGGACGACGCAATCTCAAGATTAATGTAAAGATCACTTCGCTTCGCTCGTGATGACATTTCAATTCAAATTACTGTAACTTCGATTCAACAAAACCAAAAACATCACTC
>JAPHUI010000323.1 GCA_026193755.1 Ignavibacteriaceae bacterium
CGTGATCTTCCTTTTCCAAAGCAATAATTACTTCTGAAACATGGTTCATATAAATAATATCCATTAAATCCGCTAAGGTTCCTCTTACCCGAATATTTTTATAAACTTTACCAACATTTTTCTCATTTACAGCTATGTATGCCTCGACATCCAGACCTAATGCAGGGTGTTCAAGAATCTGATCGTGAACTTCCCGGGCTTTGGAATTGTAACCAACAATAACTGCAGTTTTTCTGCCGATACCTTTGATTAAAAGTGCTCTTTGAATGCTTCTTACAAATAATCTGCCTATTGCAATAAATAGAAAGAGGAAAAACCAATAAATAAATATTAAAATCCTGTAACTTGATTGCACTCCTTCGATATAATCACTGATGAAAATCACAAAAAAGATGATGAATATTCCTACGAAAGTTGCTTTGAATAAAGAAGAGATTTCATCAAACCTTGAAGAAGCAAACCAGGTACGGTACATTCCAAAAAAAGTAAAAACAATAAGCCAGTAAAAGTAAAAGACAATCATTGGGAGGAACATTTCCGGCATAATAAGGATTTTAAACCAGCCGGTTTCTATCCTGACATAAAAAAATGCTACCCATGCAAGATTTATAAAGATAGAATCAGCAAACAGAACTGATATTTTCTGAGTTTTTTTGTTCAATGTTTCTAACAACAAAAATATTTATTAATTACTACCACCTTTTTGAACGAGGTAAAAATAGGCCAACAATAAAACCTAGACCCCAGGAAAAATGCAACAGAAAAATTATAAATGAAATCAGCGGTATAAAATGTAAATTCTCTTTTGAGATTTTGAGAAATACACTTAAAAGATTTACCAAAAAGTAACACAGTAAAACAGTAAAAAGAAAAATCGGATTCAGGACAGAAAATAAAGTTAAAATTAAAATTATCATCAATGTAACTACAAAAGATGGTGGAACAAGATGTGTTATTTTAACCGCAGAGTTATGTTTCTTGAACATGTGAACTCTGAGTATTCCATATCTGAACATCTGCTGAACAAATTTCGAAACCGTTCTTCTTGGATGATAATAACTTTTAATATTTGGAGAAAAGAAAATTTTGTAACCTGCTTTCCTGATTCTCCAATTCAATTCAGAGTCTTCGGATATAGAAAAATTTTCCTGAAAGTAACCAATCTCATCAAACAATTCTCTTTTGTATGCTGCATAAACTACTGTGTCAACAAATTGTTCTTTCCTGCTCCAGCGATATGGTGCACTTCCCATACCAAATGGGTTTTCCATTGCCATTGCAATTGCCTTCTGGACAAAGGTGAAACCTACATTTATTTGCGTACCGCCTGTTATTTTAAGATTCTTTTCATTTAAATATTTATTGTTGAAAAAAATGAAATCAGGATCAAGGGAGGCGTGCGCTCCTAGAATAATTATTACTTCCCCATTTGATTTTTTAATGCCAATATTTAATGATGTCGGAGTTTTTCTTACGGGATTTTCAAGCACAGAGATATTAGAAAATTTTTGCTGATATTCTTTTATTTTGTCAATAGTATCGTCTGTAGAGTGTCCATCAACAATAACAATATCTACAAGGCTCATATCATAGTTCTGATTTAAGATTGAGTCCAGACAATTAGTAATATTATCCCGTTCATTGTATGTTGGAATAACGATCGAAAAGCTGTGGTTCTTTGTTAAAGAATCAGTCATTAAAACTCAACTAATTAGCTCTCAAATTTTTATTATGTTTATTAGTTCTATAACAAGTGTACACATCTAATATCATTTTTTAAATTGTTAAAATAGGAAATCCTGAATAGAAAAAATTGCAATTTTTACTGCATTATACATACTCCAAATCCTTGTAGAGCTGGATTAAGACTTTGGAATCATTTGCCCAGTTATATTTTTCATACACTGCTTCTACACCATTCACACCAAATGGAATTTTAGAAAACAAAATTCCTTCGGCTACTTTCGCAAAATGTTCAGGATCATTCGATTTGAAACACAATCCACAATTGGTCTCTTTCAATATTCTTTCTAAAGGTATCGCATCTGATGTTAACACAGGTTTTTCCTGCAACATATATTCAAAAAGTTTATGCGGGATAGTTGTATTGATAAAATCATTTTGGGGCTGAGGTATTATACATATGCTTGCGACTTTGAAAAAAAAAGATAAGTTTTCCTGACCGGGCCAATCGATTAGTTTTACAGCTTTTTCTAACTCATTTTTTTTAACTAGATTTGAAAGTGTCCTTACATACTCACCATCACCCACAATTAGCAAAATAGCATCAAGAACTCTTCTTTGTAATATTTCCATTGCTAAGATAGCTGTATCTAATCCTCTTTCTATACTCACACGCCCGGTATATAGTAATACTTTTTTTTCAGAGAGTTCATTAAACTCAGTTTGCCTTTCTGATATTTGACTAGATGAATAATGGGATTGTTCTAAGTCAGCAGTATTAGAAACAATATGAACCTTACTTTCTTCAACACCTAATTCTAATAAACGATATTTACTCTCGTCCACTACAACAATAATTTTATCCGACCATTTAAGACATAACGTTTCAAGAACACCAGCAAGTTTAGGATTTTTAAATAGCTTATTGATCACTCCCCTTTTATTAAAAAATCTAAGAGCAGCCGGATAATTTTCATGCATATCAAAAATTACTGGTAGATGAAACAACTTGCCAAAAAATATTGCTATTGGAACCATTGGCAAATCGTGAGCATGAATAAAGCCAGCCTTGAATTTTATAATTGACTTAAATACTAGTAAGAGAAATCTTGGATTGAAAAAGATTGGAAAATTAATTATGCGATTTAAACGTTGAGATTTAAATAATGCTTTTACTCTAACTATTTCGCAAGACTCATATACAGGATTCAATTGCCTATCATACTGATTGCAAGCTACCAGAACTTTATATCCCGCTTCTGATAAACTTTTAATTTCTTTTTCTAATCTGATGTCTGGCGGGAATGTACCTTGCGAAATCATTAATATATTTTTTTTCAAAATCATAACTAATAGTATCAATTTTTAAATTGATTTGAAGGGTAGATAAAAACCAATAAGAAACTGTAGAAACCTCTCTTTATTAAATCTTTGTTGAAACTTAACACTCCTGCAAAAACAAATAGCGGAGACCTTATGAATAATCCAATGTGATGAATAATCATACTAAGATAAAATTCTGGTCCGTGAAAATGTTTCTGAAAATATTTTACTGTGGAGAATGATCTATATTTGTTCTTAAACCACGATTCACCTTTCGCTGACTTTCCTTTGAGATGAATAATCGAGGTTTCCGGATAATAGATAATTTTTCCACTATTTTTTTTATGACGATAACACAAATCTGTATCTTCCATATAGAAAAAGAATCTTTCATCAAATGCAGACAAATCAATAAAAGTTTTTCGTCTGAGGAAAAGAAATGCCCCTGTTACCACATCTACCTTTGTAACTTCATTTATCCCTCTATTCATTAAATGATATTTGTTGAAATATTTTGATTTTGGAAACAGCAAATAAAGGAAAAAATTAGAAGTAAATACATTTAGTAATGTTGGAAAATCGTAAACAGATTTTTGAAGGGATCTGTCTTCATTCAATAATTTGCATCCAATAATGCATTTTTCATTAACTGATTCAGCATATTCAAAAACTTTTTTAATCGAATTCTCAAACAGAACGGTATCATTGTTCAGGAACAGAACATATTTCCCCTTGGAAATTTTAACTCCCTGGTTATTGGCTGCACCAAATCCCTTGTTAATGTCATTTTTGATTAATTTAATTCTATCACAATTTTTCAATTGTTTTTCGATATCACCTTCCACTGAGTTATTATCAACAACAATTATCTCATAATTTAATTCTTTGGTAAACTCATTAACAGAATTAAGGCAATTCTTCAACAATACAGTTGAATTATAATTAACTATAATTACCGAAACATCTATTTCTAATTCCTGAACTTGCTTTTCCATGAATCATAATTAATTGCTCTTAGAAGGAGATTTATTTCCTCCGGAGAAAAATACTTTAGTTTAATTGTTAAAATTAGGGTAAGAAGAAATGCTAAAGGTAAATAAACATAGAACGGTAAAAAGGATAAAGCTATGGCTCCAATCACAAAAGGAATTAACCATTTTGCTACTCGGATTGAAATGAAATTAAATTGGATACCAATTCCTCTTAAAATAAAAATGAAAAATAACGTTCCGGCTGCACCTGCAGCAATTCGTGCAAAAGCAACTCCTGTACCTGAATATATTGGAGTGAGGATTATAACGAGTATAACCTGAACAAAAACGATTAATAGTGTGCCAAAGAAATTAAATTTCTGCTTGTTATAAACTGTGAGAAGGTTTAAAGTGAATGTGTTGAAATAGGTAAAAAGAATCGACCAGAATAAAATAGTCATAGGCAAGTAAGCATCTGAATATTCATTCCCGAATATAAGACTGATTATATGTTCAGCTTTAAATGTTATGATAAATGAAATAGCAAATGAAAACAGGAAAAGTATTTTATATACTAAACGAGTTGCAGGCATAGTACCACTACTTCCTGTTTCTCTTCCACGGACAATTAGTGGAAAGACAGTTGTTATTAGCGCGAGAGGAATTATTCCTAAAGGAACTGTTAGTCGAAGTGCTGCAGAGTATAAGCCCACTGCATATTCCGAACCCAGCCCTCTGAGTAGAAGAATATCTGCTTGTTGAAATGCTGTGGTAAGAACAACTGTACCGAATAAAGGAAGGGACTCCTTAACAAGCCAGTATCCGTGTTTAAAAGAAAAATTAAATCTGTATCTGTATTTTTTTTTAAGAAAAATAATAAGCAGCAAAAACCCAGGAATGTTAGCTGCCACGTAAACAATTACCAAGTACTCAAGTCCTCCGTCTACATACGGCATTAAAAAGACAAGTATCAGTAGGAACAAACTATCTATAGTGTTAAACAACATAACACTGAACATATTCAAATTAACTTTAAATAAAACTTCAAGGAGTTCACGGAAATTCATGAACTTGGAAGAGAAAATGATGCTGAGAAAAAGAACATTGGATAATAATATTTCCTTTGAAGTAAGGTTTGTTAATTTGGAAGCACCGTTAAATACTATAAATAAAGCAAATAGTAGAAAAATTCTAAGAGTGAATGCTGTGTTGAGCAGATCATATGTGGCATCTTTTTTTGAAGTTTCCCTGAATACAATTGGGGCAAAACCAACATCTATAAATTTTGATAATAAAACAGTTAATGCTACAATTGATGAAAATAGACCATATTGCTCCACTCCAAGATTACGTGCAATTAGGGTAACTGAGGCAAGAGTAAAAAGTAGTTCTACCCCTTTACCTAAAAAAATTGAGGAGACATTACCTGAAACTTTTATGGTTTGAGACATTGGTCAAAGTAAATTAAAAATCATTTAGTAGCCTAACTATAACTCTTGCTCATCGTGGTGTGGGATCCCACGTAGATTTATATTTTTTTGTGAAGTATCTATAAAAACCCTTTAGTAACGCATAATTTGAGATAAGAAAATAATAAGGTATTTGAAATATTCTAATATTTATTTTCAATCTGTCAATGAAATATCCTATAATACCTGAAATAATAACAACAGAAAGTATAATTAATACCACATTGTAAAAAATACCCGCGCGATCTATAGATATTGCTAAATTGGATAAGAAAAGAATAATTAAAATTAGAGGGGTGAACCATCTTATTATTTTGTGCGACCAAATATTATAACTGATTAAAAGCCTCTTTGAAAACAATAACTTTTTTACTTGTTTTATGGTTTCAAAACTTCTAGGAATTATTCTTACTTTTCTTTCAGATTCCCACTTGATAGATGGAGCTACTGTTTCACTTGCGATGGCTTCTTTACAGTAAACCATATCCTTATCCTGTTCAAGAATTTTGAGGGATAAAAATAAGTCGTCAACTACGGGTATATCGGATGGCATCGGAACAAAATTTTCTTTTTTTATACTGTAAATTCCTCCATTAGCACCTATCAGATATCCCAGGCTTCCTTCACAGTTTTTAATCCACGATTCATACTTCCAGTAAGTAGCCTCTTTGTTTCCAGTTGCTACAGAACCAGATTTTTCCAGTAAAAGCAGCCTGCCAGATACCCCCCCTACTCTGTCATCAGCATAATACTTTGCTAATTCAGCAATAGCATTATTATCGTAAACGGTGTTGGAGTCACTAAAGACCAATACCTCACAGTTCGCTTTTTTTACTATATCATTAATAACGAATTTCTTGCCCCTTCTTTTTTCAAAAGGAATAAAAATAATATTTGAATATTTTTTAATAAACTGAGAGATGATTTCAATTGTTCGATCTGTAGAACCATCTGACCCCACTATTATCTCAAACTTTTCCTTAGGATAATTTTGTTCACATAAATTAGTTAATGTATTTTCAATCACAGTTTCTTCATTATAAGCAGAAATTAAGATTGAAATTTTTGGTGAGAGGTTTTCGTCAACTTTATATTTTTTTTTAAAAAAAAGAGATGATAATTGAACACTAACAGGATAGAAAATGTACGTATGTAAAATTAAAAAAAAACTGACAAAGAATATGAGAATTGTAAAATGCATACAAATAAACTTTAAATCTTATAAAAAAATTACTAATAATAATATTAGGATAGAAAAATAACAGAACTTAATAATTCATTAAATAAAACAAATAACCATTTAGAGAAGATAATTATACTCTATTTGTAATTTCATATCATTCTAATGAAAACTAATAAATTTATACTGCCGTACTATTTAATTAAAAAATCTTTATTTCAATTAAAGACATTAATTATTTATTGAATTAAAAATATCAATTAAATGTTTTGTTGTTTTGTACGTGCTAAAAATTTTAGCTCTATCCAGTCCTCTTTTTTGCCAAAATAAATAATATTTGTCATCTTCAATCAATTTCAATAGATCACCATAAATTGATTGATAATCTGTAGGGTCATGCATAATACCTCCAGAATTAACAACTTCTGCAAGTGCTGAAGTATTTGAAATAATTACAGGAACTCCTGATTGCATCGCTTCCAAGGGAGGTAATCCAAACCCTTCATAAAAAGAAAGAAATAAAAATGCCCTGGACATACTATATAGCTTCTTTAAAACTA
>JAPHUI010000279.1 GCA_026193755.1 Ignavibacteriaceae bacterium
AAAAGCCGGTGTAATTGGCTTCACAAAATCAATGGCACGTGAATTAGCTTCAAGAAATATAACTGTTAACGCTGTAGCCCCGGGCTATATTGAAACTGATATGACAAGCAAATTATCCGATGATCAGCGAAAAAAATTAACAGATATGATTCCAATGGGCAGAATGGGTAAGCCGGAAGATATTGCAAAAGTAGTCGGATTTCTTTGCAGTCCTGAAGCAGATTACATAACCGGGCAGGTTATTGCTGTTGATGGCGGAATGACAATGTAAAACAAAGGTTATAACTTATTTGTTTAATAAAACCTATTTTTCTTAAATTTGAACAATAATTAACAATTATTAGACAAAAGTAAACTCTAATCTCAAACTAACAAGGAGAATAAAAATGGATGTCGAAGCTAAAGTAAAAGAAATAATTATGGATAAATTAGGTGTTGAAGAATCTCAAATAACACCTACAGCTTCATTCATTAACGATTTAGGTGCTGACTCATTGGATATAGTTGAACTTGTAATGGGTTTTGAAAGTGCGTTCTCAATCTCCATTCCCGATGAAGATGCAGAGAAAATTGGTACGGTTGGCGACGCTGTAAAGTACCTGACAGAAAAGCTGGGCTAATATTTGCTTTTTTCGTTGGATTTTTCTTTCTCATTTAAGATGAACTCAATTCATTACCCTGGAGTATTATATGAATAATCGTAGAGTCGTAATTACAGGAATGGGTGCTGTTACTCCTATTGGTGTAGGTTTGAAAGAATATTGGGAAGGTTTGGTTGAAGGGAGGAATGGAGTTGATCTTATTACACATTTCGATACTACAAAGTTTGATACAAAGTTTGCCGCTGAAGTAAAAAACTTCAAACCAGAAGATTATCTTGATAAAAAATCTATAAGAAGATTAGATCCATTTGCCCAGTTGGCCATAGCTACAGCAGAAATGGCAATGCAGGATTCAGGTATTAATCTGGAAAAAGTAGATAGGGATCGATTTGGAGTAATTTACGGCAGTGGAATTGGTGGAATAAAAACTTTAACGGAACAACACTTTAACTTTTTCAACGGACTTGATCCGCACAAGATCAGCCCGTTCTTCATTCCGATGATGATTTCGGATATAGCTGCCGGACAAATTTCAATTAGATTTGGTCTTAAAGGTCCAAACTATGCTACTACATCTGCCTGTGCAACATCTTCCCATGCAATTGCCGATGCTTTCTTTCTGATTCAGAGAGGAAGCACAGACATGATGGTGTGCGGTGGTTCCGAATCTGCAATAACTGAAGTTTCTATCGGTGGTTTTAATTCCATGAGAGCAATTTCCACCTGGAACGACCGTTATAAAGAAGCGTCAAGACCTTTTGATAAAGACAGAAACGGCTTTGTGATGGGTGAAGGTTCCGGAACATTGATTCTGGAAGAATATGAACACGCTTTGAACAGGGGTGCAAAGATTCATGGTGAAATTGTAGGCGTTGGATTAACAGGAGACGCTTATCACATCACTGCACCCGCGCCTGATGGAGAAGGCGCTTTCAGATCAATGAGAGAGGCTATTAAGGATGCGGGCATCAAACCTGAAGAAGTTGATTATATAAATGCGCATGGCACATCTACTGAACTGAATGATAAAAATGAATCAAAAGCTATACGGAATCTTTTTGGAGAACATGCGGATAAACTAGTTGTAAGTTCCACCAAATCAATGACAGGACATTTGTTGGGTGCTGCAGGAGGTATTGAAGCCATTGCAACTTTATTTGCAATTGAAAATGAATTAGTGCCACCTACCATCAACCTGACAAATCCGGATCCTGAATGTGATTTGAATTATAGCCCTCTTAAACCTACCAAGAAGAAAATAAGATACGCCTTAAGTAATACTTTTGGTTTTGGTGGGCACAATGCTTCTTTGTTATTCAAAAAATTTGAGAAATAGACTTGGATTTCTCTCTTTCACGGCTTCGTGATTTTTTCATTTCTCAAAAGAAAAATCAAACACCTCAAAATTCTCAAATATCATTTCCATCGGATAATTTTACCAAACTTGAAAAAATTTTAGGAACAACCATTAACGATAAGAATATTTATGTAGAAGCTTTTATTCATCGCTCCTACTTGGAAGAAAATGATCAATTTGTAATATCAAACGAACGTCTCGAATACCTGGGCGATTCAGTCTTAAACCTGGTTATTGGAGAATTTCTTTTTAACAAATTCCCGAAGGAAGAAGAAGGATTTCTTACAAAGGTTAGGGCAAAAATGGTTAACAGAAATGCACTTAGTTCAGTTGCCGAGAACATTAATATAGGTGATTTCATTATCCTGAGCAGCAATATTCCCAAATCGATCACACATAATTCAAAATCCATACTTGCCGATGCACTCGAAGCTTTAATTGGCGCTCTTTACCTCGATAAAGGTATTGAGACCTGCAGAAGTTTTATTATAAAAAATATTGTTGACCCAATCTTAAATGAGGGTGAGCATCTAGTTGATGAGAATTACAAAAGCCAGCTTCTGGAATTAGCACAGGCGAACAAACTTGCCAATCCCGTTTATCATATTGTTAATGAAGAAGGACCGCACCACGATAAAACTTTTACCGTTCAAGTTATGATAGCTGACAAGGTATTTGGAAAAGGAATTGGTAAAAGCAAAAAAGAAGCTGAACAGTTTGCTGCAAAGAAAGCTTTGGAAAAGCTACAAAAGCAGTGAAGCTTTAACTTCATTTGGTTCACCTCTAACCTAACACCTCTCTCAATATAAATAATTTAGTTCTAATCCATACTTCTTGAAGAAACTCTGTAATCAAATTAGATAAATCTTAGAAAAGCCTAAGTTTTTGCTTATTTTGGAAAGAATTAAAAACGAGGTTCTAAAAACCCTGTTTATAATTTTGGAAATACGACCCTAACCGACCAAAGTCCCCTTTCCAGTTTTGGAAATGCCATACGTAAATGTACAGCCCCTATTTCCATTTTTGGAAGTACGTCCTGTATCGACTCTAAGCCTATTTCCAGTTTTGGAAATACCATTCGTAAATGTGCAACCCCTATTTCCAACTTTGGAAATGCCTCCCGAATCGACTAAAATCCTATTTCCAGTTTTGGTAATGCTATTTGTAAACTTCCGAGCCCTATTGCAAAAGTTTGCAATGCGAAAAAACGAAAAATTTTGAACTTTTGAATATGATTTGAAAAATTAATAAAAATGATGGCATAATTATTTAAGTTTAAATCGACAATTTATTTGTGCCTGTCATTCTGA
>JAPHUI010000015.1 GCA_026193755.1 Ignavibacteriaceae bacterium
AAATTATTTTCGAAATTAGGGCAGGAGTATCTTACATCCCGATGTGGGAACAGTCAGAATTATGGGGCACTCTTACAAATGCAAAACAATACTCTCCTTCATTCAATTCCGAATTACTTGCGGGATATAATTTTAGTAGTAAACACTCATTAAGAGTAGCAATAGGTTATATTGAATCGAAAGTCGAAGCATCAAGCATAAATGGGAAAGTAGATTGGAATTACAAAGGCTACCCCTTGAGTTTAATATATCAGTATAATTTTTACCTATTATCAGATATTCTACAACCATATTTGTCAGGTGGATTTTCATTTTACTGGAGTGAGGTCGAACAAAATGTGGAGGGATCCATTGAAAGATTATATGATTATAAAAGAAATGAGACTGGTCTTGGTTTGGAAGGAGGAATTGGATTGAGTATTAAACTATTGGATAAACTTAATATGTTATCCGAATTTCAGTTAAGAATATCAAATGCATCTCTATTTTCAGAAGAGTCAAAATATGGTAGCATTGAATTTACCGGAGTGTATTTGTTATTCGGGATAAACTATAATATATAGAAGTAATAATTCAAGTAGCTAATTTAAAATGAACAAAACAATTTCCAGAACAATCTCCGAATTCGCAGTAAATCTTAAATATGAAGATTTACCAAAAGAAGTAGTTAATGAAGTAAAAAGATATTTGTATGATTCAATCGGCTGCGCTTACGGCGGATATCATACGAAAGATGTAAAAATACTTCACAATATCTGCACCGAAATGGCTGGTAAAAGAGAAGCAACAGTATTTGGATTTGGTGATAAGCTCCCTGCTGTAAATACTACATTGATAAACTCATTGATGATTCGTGCGTTGGACTTCAATGATATTTACTGGAAGGAAGATCCTTCACATCCTTCGGATATAATTCCTGCTGCTCTTTCCGTCGGTGAAATGGTTGGCGCTTCAATGAAGGAAGTAATAACAGCAATAGTTCTTGCTTATGAATTTGAACAGCGTCTTTGTTTGTTTGCTTCACCGGGAGTTCGTGAACGTAAATGGCACCACGCAACTTTAACTCAGTTTGTTTCTCCGATTGTTGCAGGAAAGATGCTCGGGTTGAATGAAGATCAGATGGTAAACGCAATTGGAATCAATGGAAGTCATAATCACACAATCGGCTGTCCGACTGCAGGAAAATTAACGATGATGAAAAACACCGTTGATCCAATGGCAGTACAAAGCGGAGTGTTTGCTGCACTGATGGCAAAAAAAGGTTACTCAGGAACTGAAGCAGTTTTTGAAGGTAAAGAAGGATTTATGGATACATTCCTCGGATGGAATGGAAAAGAGCAAAAAGTAGAGCCTGTTAGTATGAAAGGAAGAGATGGAGTATCCGATTGGAAATGGAATGTTGAAAAACTTATTGGCGGACTCGGTGATAGTTATAAAATAATGGAATGTAGTATGAAAGCTTTTCCGACAGAAGCTTTGACCCACACTCATCTTTCTGCTACATTAAAAGCTGTTACAAAAAATAATATCACTTACGATCAGATTGAAACTGTAACTCTTACAACTTTAGCACAAGCTTATGATATTCTTTTTGATCCTCACAAGTATCGTCCCGAATCAAGAGAAACTGCTGATCACTCACTTCCCTATTGCATTGCAGCAGCTTTGGTTGATCATAAAATTACAACTCAATCGTTCAGCGATAAGAAATTAAAAGACCAGAGAATTTGGGAAGTAATTGATAAAATAAAAGGTGAACCTTCACAGGAATTTGAAAAAATGTTTCCTGCAAAACAACCAAGCAAAGTGGTTGTAAAAACTAAAGATGGAAGAGAGTTTTCTGAATATCTTGAGTATCCAAAAGGCGATCCAAGAGAACCGATGACGATGGAAGACCTCGATAATAAATTTGGAGAACTTGTAGGAAAACTTCTTACCAAAGGAAAAAGAAAAGAAGTTAAGGAAGCTATTTTTAATGCTGAACTTTTAACTGCAAAAGAGTTTATGAAGAAATTAATTGTATAATACTCTGTCATTGCGAATCCCGATGGAATCGGGATGAAGCAATCTGAAGAAGAAAATGATTGCTTCGCTTCGCTCGCAATGACATTAACAAATTGGATTTAATATGAAACAAATAAAAAAATCGTCAGCAGGACCAAAAGGAGAATCCGTTCGTTCAGATTGTTATGTTGAGCTTGAACTAAAAGAGAGTGGTGGGATTAAACTTTATCTTCAGAGTAAAGTTGAAACTATGTATGGTGAATCAATTCGTGAATTGATTCTGGATATGTGCAAATTCTTTTCTTTTAAAAATGCGAAAATAACAGTTGAAGATTATGGAGCTCTTCCATTCACTTTAGCTGCAAGATTTGAAACAGCAATTAGGAGAGCTTTGCCACGAACGAAAAAAGAATACCTTCTTCCCTTCTCAAAAAAATCTACTTATAAAACAGCAAAAGACAGATTGAGAAGAAGTCGTTTATATCTTCCCGGTAATGAACCAAAGTTTTTTATCAATGCCGGACTTCATTCCCCCGATGGAATAATTCTGGATCTTGAAGATAGCGTTGCACCATCTGAAAAAGAAGCTGCACAACTTATCGTGCGAAATGCACTTCGTTCTGTTGATTTTTATGGAGCAGAGCGGATGGTTCGAATAAATCAGTTACCGAAAGGTTTGGATGATTTAAAGTTTATTATTCCGTATAACGTAAATATAATCCTCATCCCTAAGTGCGAATCTGCTCAACAAATTCATCAGCTTGAAAAAGAAGTCGATAGGCTGAAGAAACTTCACAAAGTAAAAAATGAAACATACTTTATGCCAATAATAGAAAGTGCACTTGGGGTAATCAAAGCTTATGAGATAGGGACAGCATCAAAAAATAATTGTGCACTTGCAATCGGACTTGAAGATTACACAGCGGATATCGGAACTCAGCGAACAAACGACGGAAAGGAAAGTTTGTTTGCAAGACAAATGTTAGTCAATGCTGCCAAAGCTGCTTGTATTCAGGCAATTGATACTGTCTTTTCTGATGTTGCTGATATGGAAGGATTACGACAAAGTGTTCTTGAAGCAAAGTCTCTGGGCTTTGAAGGTAAAGGATGCATTCATCCTCGACAAATAAAAGTTGTCCACGAAGCATTTGCTCCATCAGTGGAAGAAATTGAGAAAGCTAAAAAAATTGTAATAGCATTTGAAGAAGCTGAGAAAAAAGGCTTAGGAGTTGTTTCACTCGGAAGTAAAATGATTGATCCGCCTGTTGTGAAGCGGGCTCAAAATACTATCAATCTTGCTTTGTTAAATAATCAGATTAGCAAAGATTGGAGGAAGGATAAATAGGCAATTGTCAGTAGTCATTGGTCATTAGATGTTGAAGTTAGAGGATTTACAAGTTTATAGGTTGGCAATGGATTTAGCTGAATCAATTCGTAGTGCAGTTCTTAGTTGGGAATATTTTCATAAAGATACTATAGGTAAACAATTAGTCAGATCTGCAGATTCAATTGCTGCAAACATAAGCGAGGGATTTGGCAGATATCACTTTAAAGAAAATAGACAGTTTTGCTATTTTGCTCGTGGTTCACTATTCGAAACTAAAACCTGGATAGAAAAGGCATATAATGCGAAACTATTTTCTTATGATAATTTAGTCGAATATAATAACAAAATAGAAGAACTATCACTAAAACTAAATGCATATATAAAGTCGATTGGAACAAATCAAAATAAATGACCAGTGACAATTGACAAATAACATTTTACTAGAATTAAAATTTTGAATAAGAGAATAATCATATGAAACTAATTAAAAATAAAATTGGACGATTAGTCCCAACTGAAATAAACGGACAAGAACAAATTCCTTTTAAAGGAGTGAATAAATACAAACCAACTGGCAACAAAACAAAACCTCCTATCCGTACTTGCATTGATTATCCAGAAAATGGAAATAAAGTCGTAAAAGATTTAAAGCTAGCTTTAAGGAAAGCCGGATTAAAAGATGGAATGACTATTTCAACTCATCACCATTTAAGAAATGGTGATATTGTAACAAACATGTTATTCGATACAATTAAAGAAATGGGACTAAAAAATATTCGCTGGTTTCCTTCAGCCTCATTTCCGGTTCATTCACATTTAATAAAATACCTTGAAGACGGAACAATCCATCATATTGAAGGAAGTATGAACGGTCCTCTTGGTAAATTCACTTCTGAAGGAAAGATGAATGGCGTTGGAGTGCTTCGTTCACACGGCGGAAGATACCAGGCAATTCAGGATGGAGAAGTGCACATTGATATCGC
>JAPHUI010000097.1 GCA_026193755.1 Ignavibacteriaceae bacterium
CAAAAGATAATGATAAAGAGTGGGCAGTAATAAATCAAAATGATGGCAATATATATGTTGTGTGGGCCCAATTTGATGATCACGGAAGCCCTAATCCACTGGACAGTTCTGAAATACAATTGTCACGCTCAACTGATAGTGGAATCACGTGGTCGACACCAGTAGTTGTAAGTGATAAAAAAGGTGATGCACAAGGTAGCAACTACAGCGATCATGCTCCAATGCCTGCGGTAGGACCTAATAATGAGTTATATGTTACATGGATGGGTCCGGAAGGCCTTATGTTTGATAAATCTACTGATAATGGTTCAACATGGTTAGAGAATGATATAAACGTCACAGGTTTTCATATCAATTGGTTAGTATTCAATGTGCCTGGAATACCCATTGTCCCAGGTTTCCCAATAATAAATTGCGATCTTAGCCCAAGTGCTTATAACGGAAATATATACATATGTTGGACGGATGAACGAAGCGGTTATAATGATACCGATGTATGGTTGGTTAAGTCGGTTGATGGCGGATTAAACTGGAGTGCCCCTATTCGTGTGAACGATGATCCACCGGGGAAACATCAATTTTTTGCCTGGATGACGATAGATCAAACTAACGGTTATTTGTATTTTGTCTTTTACGACCGGCGTAACTACTCATCTGTTCAAACTGATGTATATATGGCTCTCTCAAAAGATGGCGGTGGATCTTTCATAAATTTCAAGGTAAGCGAAAACTGGTTTGCGATAACACCAGATAATTATATTGGACACTACATTGGTGTTAGTGCTCATAATAATATTGTCCGCCCTGTATGGACAAGGATAGACAACGATTATCCAAGTTTGTGGACTGCTATTGTAGATAGTGTAACGGCAGTTGAAAATATTTCAGATCAAGTTTCACTTTCTAAATTTGAACTATATCAAAATTATCCAAATCCATTCAATCCTAGTACAATAATAAAATATTCCATTCCAGAACTAAAATTCATTACTATTAAAGTATTCGATGTGCTTGGAAACGAGATAGCAGAATTAGTAAATGAAGTAAAACCAGCGGGAGAATATGAGGTTGAATTTAATGCAAAAGCTTTAACGAGTGGAATTTATTTCTATCAATTGAAAGTAGGTAATCATCTGGAAACAAAGAAAATGTTGTACTTAAAATAAAAGTATCAAAAACCGGTTCAACACCGAAACATTTTAAATAATCATCGGAGAAGTAAATTATGAAAAAGTTGATGTTTTATTATTTAGTATTTGCTCTTGGAACTTTAGTTTTTATAACAAATTTATTACCGCAATCACTCACAAACAAAACAAAAGGACTTGACTTCAATGAACATGTAGTTAAGAATAATTTCAATGGACCAAATACAATTGCGGCAGCAGATTTTGATGCTGACGGTGATGTAGATGTTGTCGCCACAAGTTTTGATGGTAACTATATATCATTGTTTGAAAATGACGACAATCAGAATTTTTCTGAGCATTATCTAATCCAGAATTTTGGTCAGCCTAAAGTTGATGTTGCATTTATTGATGGAGATTTGGATTATGACATTATTGCTTCCTCACAAACCGGTGATAAAATAGTATGGTTTGAAAATGATGGTCAGGCACAATTCACTGAGCACCTGATCATCGATAATTGGGAGAGTGCGGGATTTGTATATGCTAAAGATCAGATAAGAGGTATTGATTTGGATATTAATGACGACGGGTTTACTGATTTTATTACAACCGCAACACCTAATGGGAATAAGATATCGTGGTTTGAAAATGACGGCAACCAGAATTTTACTGAGCATTTACTTAAAGAAAATTGGTACTGGGTGAGAAGAGCTTCTGCGTATGATATTGATAACGATAATGACATGGATATTGTAGCAGCAGCAAAAGTCGGAGAAATTATCTGGTTCGAGAATGATGGTGACGAAAATTTTTCCGAACATCTGGTTATTTCAGATTGGGGTGAACCAAATGCAGTTCTGGTAGAAGATATGAACAAGGATGGATCTAATGATCTGGTTGCCACATCTGTTGTTGCCAATGAAGTAGTTTGGTTTGAAAACGATGGCAATCAAAATTTTACTAAGCGTATAATTAAAGACCATTACGATGGCGCATATGGATTAGATATTGCCGATATAGATAATGATAATGATAAAGATGTGCTGGCAACTGCGTGGATTGGCGGTTTTGGTTCTGTGTTTGAAAATGATGGCAATCAAAATTTTACTGAATACGTTTTTTGTAATACCGGTTTCGACCTTCTGCATTTATTTACTATTGATTTAGATAAAGATCAAGATCTTGATATCTTAGGCGCATGTTACGCTTCCAACCTTCCGCAACTCAGATGGTGGGAGAATAATTCGACTGTTGGAGTTGAGGAATTCAACAGTCTGCCTCTACATTTTAAACTGTTGCAAAATTATCCTAATCCGTTTAACCCAGTAACTAATATCAAATATGAGATTCCTGATTTTAGTTTTGTAGCAATTAAAGTGTATGATATTTTAGGTAATGAGATTGTAACAATGGTCAATGAGGAAAAAGCGCCTGGAAATTATGGAATTGTATTTAATGCAAATGGTCTTTCGAGTGGAGTTTATTTCTTTAAAATCAATTCAGACCATTTTTCAGATACGAAGAAGATGATTTTGATGAAGTAAAATTCTTATTGAATTTGTGAACAAATTAGTGCACAATTTAGACTTAAAAAAAAAGTGTTTGATTTCAGAGATTAAATAAAGAAGGTCAACTATTTTGTAATCAGGCGGTCGGCGGTTCGAATCCGTTCACCATCTCAAAAAATAACCCCCAAGAGGTTAAAATCTTGGGGGTTTGTTAATATATAATTCAAGCATTATTCCAAAAGTTGCGTTAAACCTTAAAAAAATAATGATTTGGTAATTAATCGAATGGAATTGAACACTAAAAGTTGATAGTTTCTTTTATTCTATCCGTTGTACTTAACGCAATTTGAATTAGTTTTGATTCAAGAAAAATTATCAATTAAATTGAATTCTAAATCAATTAAGTTTCAAACGTTAGTTTTAGAACGGAATTTCTTTTTAATTGTTTATATTTTGAAAAAAACAGAATACATAAATTATATTAAATTCCTTCTGATTTTTATCTCTTTCTTAACTTCTAATCTAATTTATTCTCAAGTTAAAATTGCAAACGAATATCAATTTATCAGTCCTGTACCAGGTTCTCATGGAATATTACCAGAAAGTAATATTATAATCAGGGAGGGAGAAATAATTGATATAACAACGAAAGATGAATTATTTGTGGAAGTCACTGGTTCTAAAAGTGGTAGTCATTATGGTCAAATAATATTATCCGATGATTCAAGAACATTAATATTTAAACCGGTAATATCATTTTCTGATGGAGAAGAGGTCTTTGTTGATTTAAAGGGGAAAATAAAAACGATTTCAGGTCGGAATTTACCATCGTTGAAATTTAATTTTTTTATTATTTCAGAAAATTACAAAGATCAAATAACTGAAAATATAAGCAAGCTAGTTTCAGTGGATGATTCCAACTTGAAGAAGATTAAACCAAATTTTTCAACTACAGATAAAAATAAACCAATTAATAAATTATCACGAGATTTTCCTGAAATAACTGTAAATATTTCAAATCATCCATCAACCGGAAATATTTTTCTCACGCTAAATTCAATTTATGCTCTACTGACTTATTTGGTTATCGCTGATAATAGCGGGATGCCCATTTATTATTTGAAAACTTCTGGTATACAAAGGAACTTTCAACTTCAGCCAAATGGTTTACTCACTTATTTCGATCAGAGCTCAAATAAGTTTCTTGAAATGGATTCGTCTTATAGCAGAGTAGACAGTTTTTATTGCAAAAATGGTTTTGAGGCTACTACTGATTTTCATGACCTAATAGTACTTGAAAATGGTCATTCGATATTGTTGGGCAGAGATGTCCAGGTGGTGAATATGGATACGGTTATCTCTGGCGGAGACACGGCAGCTGTTGTTGAAGGCTTTGTCATTCAGGAACAGGATGCAAATAAAAATGTAATATTCCAATGGAGAACTTTTGATCATTTCCAGATTACAGATGCTACGGAAGATGTGAATCTTCTCAATAGATTTATTAATCCATTCCATTGCAATTCGTTAGAGATTGATTCTGATGAAAATATTATTTTATCTTCGAGGCACCTGGATGAAATCACAAAAATAAACCGGCTAACCGGAGAAATTATATGGCGGTGGGGCGGAATAAATTCAAAAAATAATGAGTTTCTTTTTATTAATGATCCGCTTACTTTCTCTCACCAGCATGATGTCAGCGTTACAGCAAAAGGTACTATTACTCTTTTTGATAATGGAAATCTTCACAACCCACCTCTATCGAGAGCAAAAGAGTATGATCTGGATGAAGTTAACAAAAAAGCAACACTAATCTGGTCTTACATTAATACTCCCGGAACTTTCTCGGGCGCATCAGGAAGTACTCAACGATTATCTGATGGTAATACTTTTGTTGGGTGGGGAGTTCACGAAGGAGTCTCACCGGATGCAACAGAAATAAATGCTGAAGGAAACATTGCACTTAATATTTCGTTACCGGATTCTTTTTCAAGTTATCGAGTTTATAGGTATGCCTGGAAGACCAATTTATTTTTTATCGAACCTGATTCAATCTTTTTTGAATCAGTATCGGTTGGTGATTCCGCAATTATTTCTGTTTTATTAAAAAATAATTCAGCTGACTCAATTAATATTACGAGTTTTTTCAACAGGAAATCTGCTTATGTCATAGAACATCCTGTTCCTTTTACACTTTTACCTTTTGAAACCGAACCCATTGACATTAAATTCAAACCATATACTTATGGACTTTTTAAGGATACATTACATATCAGATCAGATACAGATATAAAAAGAATTGCTCAGCTTTTAGTGCTTGCAGGAAGAACAGATACATCTTTCTCAAATTTATCAGACGAAAATTTTGCTTCGAGATATATTTTAGCACAAAACTACCCCAATCCTTTTAATCCAAATACGAAAATAAAATTTCAAATTGCAGATATTGGATTTGTGAGTTTAAAGGTATACGATATCCTGGGAAACGAAATTACAACACTTATTAATGAAGAAAGATCTGCAGGCATTTATGAGTTAGCCTGGAACGCATCAAATCAACCGAGCGGAATCTATTTTTATCAAATTCGTGTAAATTCAATTTTAGGTGATAAACAATCATTTATTAATACAAAGAAGATGTTGTTATTAAAATAATTTTCATTTTTTTAAAGATTTAAGGATAAGGTTATGAGAAGAAATTTTACTTTTAGTTTAGCGACCTTTATAATTATGATTCTATCAAGTCTATCCAATGGACAGATTCAGGATTATCAATATGTTTCACCGGTCCCCGGGTCGAATTTAAACTCACGTGAAACTAATATTATTATTAGACAGGGAGAAAATATTGATCGTTCAAGTTTGCATTTGGCAACATTAAATGTAACAGGTTCAATCAGTGGATTGCATTCTGGAAAAATTTTAATCTCAGATGATGATAAAACGATTTTATTTAATCCGTACAATAAATTTTCACCTGCTGAGGAAGTTACTGTAACGCTGAGTGCAGGATTGAGAACAATTTCAGGAAATAATTTAATTCCAATATCATTTAACTTCTTTATCACTACTCTCGAAAATCCTATTCGACCAACAGATTCAGATGATGAGAATACAATTGACTTTAGTTATAAATCCAATAAAAGTTCAAATTTCAATCCGGATTCCATCCCGGAAGACTTTCCAGAATTTATTATTACAGTGACTGGTGAAACTGCACCCGGATTATTATTTGGTGGAAATCGATCATCTTTAGATACAGTTGGAAGTTATGATATGATTATTGATAACAATGGGGTGCCGGTTTATTATGAACCTTACGTAGGAAATCTATTCAGATTGCAGGATAATGGTTTAATTTCCTATGCTAAAGCATTACCTAACGGAGGGAAGCACGACTACATTTATATGATTATGGATTCGAGTTATGCAATCGTAGATTCATTTCAGATGGGAAACGGATACATAGCTGATAATCACGATTTTGTACTATTACCAAACGGACACGCACTGATGGAAGCATACGATGTACAGATTATTGATATGAGTCAAATAATTCCTGGGGGACATCCTGCTGCTCAAGTAACAGGTTCAATTATTCAGGAGCTTGACCTAGAAAAGAATGTTGTTTTTCAATGGAGGTGTTGGGATCATATTCCAATTACCGATTCCTACAGAGACATAACCAAAGCTAAATTTGATTACATTCATATTAACTCTATGGAACTTGATTTGGACGGTCATATTATTGCTTCATTCCGTGAACTATGGGAAATAACAAAGATCAGCAGAGTTACGGGTGAAATAATTTGGAGATTAGGTGGTAGACATGAAGAGTTCACTTACGTGAATGAGCATCCTGAGAACGCACCACATTACTTCAAGCTTCAGCATTGTGTCCGCCGACTTAATAATGGAAACCTAACAATCTTCGATAATGGTGCTGACGGAAACAATCCGGAAAGACCTTACTCTCGTGCAGTAGAATATGAAATGGATGAGGTTAATAAAGTTGTGACTTTAGTTTGGGAGTATCGCCACGATCCGGATATTGTTGCACTGAATGGTGGAACAATGCAAAGACTATCAAATGGAAATTCGTTAATCAATTGGGGTTCGGCAATAGCGGAAGGAGCACCCGCCATAACTGAAGTTAAGTCGGATGGGACAACAGCGTTTGAGTTATCATATTCCGGGCCGGGTATTGGAGGCGGTTTTATGCGGTTTCCATGGAAGAATAGTGGCGAATACGCTACTGTTAAATATTATGAAGTTGTTGAAGGAAATGAATATATTTTTAATAGTGGTGATTCTATAATTACCGGAACCACAATTGATATCGATTCTTTAACCGGTGACATCTATAACTCAATTACCGTAACAAGAGTTACTCATGGACCTGTTAATCCTGAATTTAATCAAAGAGCACCAAGACTATTAACTTCACGGGTAGCTGTTTCCAGGTACAATATAATTTCGATAGTCGGAACAATTTATTTTGACAAAGATGTGTTTGATATCTATAACTCCGATTCTGTGATAATCTATCACCGCGAAACTGAGGGAAGCGGAATCTTTAATCCACTTCCTACAACATATAATCCGGTTACAAAACAAATTAGTACCACAATCACCAAGTTCGGTGAATTCATTTTTGGTTATCCGGATTATAATAATGTTGCTTATGCACCATTACTCTTATCTCCAGGAGATTCTACATCTGTTAATCAGACTTTACCAGTGAAATTAATCTGGACACCAATTGGATATACAAATAGTTTCCAATTACAGGTTGCTGATAATCCTCAGTTTAATAATCCAATAATTGATGAACAAAATTTATTGAATGCCGCTTATATTATAGATACAGTTGAATATGCTTCAAATTATTATTGGCGTGTAAAGTCGTTTAATCAGGTAGGGGCGAGTGAATGGTCACCGACATTTATGTTTAATACCATCGCTCCTTATATTACTGTGACATTCCCAAATGGGGGAGAGCAATTCCAGGTTGGATTAAAATATTTTATTCATTGGGATGATAATGTTGAAGAAAACATAATTGTAGAATTGTTTAAAAATGATTTATTGTTAAATATTATTGATACAACTTCCAATATTGGAGTATATCAATGGAATATAAATCCAAACTTACCGCTTGGTTCAGATTATAAGATTTTTATAAGGAGTTCCGTAACCGATACTTTGTTCGATTTGAGTGACGACTATTTTGCTTTAATTGATACTGTTACTGGTTTTAACAGTGATGGTTTACTTCCGGGTGAATTTAAAATGTCTCAGAATTATCCTAACCCTTTCAATTCTTTGACGAGAATAAAATTTCAATTACCTAATAGAGCATTAGTGACCTTAAAAATATTTGACATTCTTGGTGATGAAGTTGCAGACTTAATTAACATAGAAATGGAACAGGGTACTTATGAAATAACATTTGATGCTGCTGAGCTATCGAGTGGAATTTATTTCTACAGGTTAAAAGCCGGCTCATTTGTTAATACAAGGAAAATGATACTATTGAAGTAAGGTAGGTAAAGTTTTTATTAAAACCCTATCGATTATAACCTACATGTAGGAAGATTATTAGTGGTTTTTATTTATTTAGTTTGTTTTAATATAATCTAGAATTTAACAATAGGGAAATTTCATCTTGGGATTCGAAATTGCATAAAAATGCCTGTTTTCAATTATATCCTCTATTCAACCAACATTTCAATATGTCGAGTATTGCCCCCAATTAAATAAACTTTTTTTCTACTTTTTAATGAATGAACCGCTTTTCTTCTCTTTTTTATTTAAATTATAATGTATTTCATTTCGGGTATTATTGTAATCAAGTATGAGCTATCAATTAGAAAATAATGAGACAATTAGTTTTGGATTAAAACGAATTGTGCTGGAGCTTATTGATAGATCTGTCTTCAATCTGTCTAAGGGAAATGGTTCATTTAGTAATGACATTCATGATACCAGAAAAAACTTTAAGAAGATTAGAACTGTTCTAAGATTAGTAAGATCGAATCTTGGACATGAAAATTTTCGGCTTGAAAATTCTTTTTATCGTGATGCAGGAAGAAAGTTATCCGATTTGAGGGATAGCACTGTACTCATTAATACATTTGACAAGCTCTTAAAAAAATCTGAGCTTGAAATGTCAAATTATGACTTTTCGGTATTCAGAAGTTTTTTAGTTGAAAAACATAAGACTATTTCAGCAGCGAAGAGCAAGAAGAGTTCAATAATCAATTCGCTTTCGACAGATCTGCTGCTTGCCAGAAGTCGGGTTTTTGATTATCCTCTCTCAGGTGATAATTTCAAGATCATAAAAAAAAATCTTCAAAGAATATTTGAACAAGGTCAGACAATTATGTATACAGTTTTCAACGAAGCAATTAAGGAAAATGTTCACGAGTGGAGAAAAAGAGTTAAAGATTTGTGGTATTCGATGAGAATCCTTAGAAATCTCTGGCCCGAAATTATGAATCCGATGGTTGAAATGCTTGAAAAATTATCAGATTCTTTAGGAGATGCAAACGATCTCTTCCTTCTTAAAGAAAGAATTATATCCAATGAAAGTAAGTTTAAAGACAATCAACATACAAGGGAACTAATTAATTTTATAGATAAAAGAATAATTGATTTGTTGCGCGATGCAAGGTTCGTTGGCAGAAAAATATACTCGGAAAATTCTAAATACTTTGTCGGTAGAATGCAAAACTATTTTCAAATCTGGCGAAGTGAATACAGTCCTCTCAAATATTCTTCGGTCTAAATTCATTTAGCTTTAAAAAATAATGTGCCCGATTTCGCAATGAAACCGGGTTTATTATTTTGATCATTAATACCAGAAATGAAATTGAATAACAGCTGAGTCGTTGTTGACTTTTGGATTCTCAAGCATAAACCTGTACTGTGGACGAATTTCAATAAAGCTGTAAGGATACCATTCAAAACCAACTATAATATGTTGTAGTTCATCATCACTATTAGAATTGTTCGGATCAAACCTGTCGTAACGCACAACCGCTTCAAGACCTAATATAATTGTATATGCGGCTTCTGCCATAGCATAATTAGATTTCAATCCTCCCGCAGTTACATTATTGCCAATATCAAATTCTCCTAAAAGTGAAAATCTTCTAAATCCAACTCCTGCAAAACCTCCATAGAAATCAGCTTTGCGTGGAATTTTTATACTTGCGTATGAACCTCCAAACATTAAACCAACTTTGCCAATTTTGGGATCAACCTCTAATCGCGCAGTATAAGTTGGATCTTTTCTTAAAGTTCCTCCTGCGGGTGTATTTTGTACAATACTGGCACCGGCACTGGCAGTAAACAAACCCCAATCACTAATATTAACTCCTGCTTCAATTCCTGCTTCAGTATAGAACGGTGTATAAATTAGTCCTTGCTCGCCTTCCAAAGATAGCAACGCAAAGTCTCCACCTCTTGTATAAGCTGTGTGATCGTCAATTCGTATTCCGTAATTAGGTTGGAATGACCCAACTTTTATATAGCTGTTATTTGGAAGAATTTGAGCAACACCGTATGCTTCCCATATATTATAAATAAAGTCATATCTCCCGAGCAAATTAATATTCTTTGCCAGCCCGACATTAGTATAAATTGAACCGGTCATCTGCTGAAAATCAGTTCTTTTCTTTTCTGATGAATAAAGAAATTGAGTGCGATAATCCAA
>JAPHUI010000048.1 GCA_026193755.1 Ignavibacteriaceae bacterium
AATATAAGATTGAAAAAATTAATCGATCGTACTGCATTATTGCACTAGGCAAACTTGGCGGTGGTGAGTTGAACTACAGTTCTGATATAGACATCATAATTTTTTATGATAAGGAGAGTAAAATTGGCAGCAGATATTACAGCGAAATTTTATCCGAAACCATTCAACTGTTCATGGATAAATGCAGTTTATCTGAATCGGGAAGTTTGTATCGAATAGATTTGCGATTGAGACCCGATGGTAAAAGCTCGTTTGTTTGTAGAAGCCGGCAGGAGTATCTCGATTACTACGAAAGCAGAGGTAACGATTGGGAGAGACAGATGCTTATTAAAGCAAGTTTTCTTGGCGGAAGTGAAAAACTTTATTCACAATTTACAAAGTATATCGATAGATTCATTTATCCTTCTACACATTTTATTTCGCCACTCGAGCAAATGAAAAAACTCAAGCAGATAATTGAGCGGGAAGTTGAGGACACAGAAAACATTAAATTAATTCCCGGCGGAATAAGAGATATTGAATTCATTGTGCAGGCTTTGCAGCTTCTGAACGGAGGGAAAAACGAATCATTGAAAACAGGTCACACACTTACCGCACTTCAAAAATTAAAACAGGAGAATCTGCTTACAAAAGAGGAAGAAGAAACTTTAATAACCGCTTACATTTTTTACAGAAATGTTGAACATTTTCTTCAACTGATGAATAATGCTCAGACTCATACCATTCCTGAAAGCGGAGAAATCGCTGAGAAATTAAGCTTTTATTTTGGTTTTAGAGATTTAAATAAATTCAAAGAAAAAATAAAAGAGTACCGGGAAAAAGTTAGAACTATTTTTAACTCGGTGGTTGGTGAAGGAAAAACAATTTCTCAGCAGAACAAAAATTTTGAGCAAATCAAATTCAACAATCCTCAGAGAGCGCTTAGCGATATAAAGTTTCTGAGAGAAGGAAAAGGATTAACTGTCAGCAGGAAGTTTGACAAAAAATCACTCGATTCATTCAGAAAAATAGAAGAAAACATTTTTGAATATTTGATTACCTCTTTTGATCCGGATCTCTGTCTGTCTAATTTCGTCCGGGTTATAAAACAAGCCAACTTCCCTTCTATTTGGTACGACGAATTCACCGATAAAAATTTCTTAACAATTTTTCTAACGCTTTGCGAAAGTTCTCAGATGGTAATTGATCTCTTTGCGGAAGATAAAATTCTTCGAGAAGGCTTTTTAAGCAGAGATTTTTTAAGTGAAATAAGTAAAATTGATTTTGAGAAATCCCGATTGAAAGAATTGTCATTCAAGCTTGGAGTGCAATTAGCGCTTAAACTGATCGAACACAATTCGGCCTCAACAATCTTAAGCAAATCAGTAATTAAAAAGATTAAATCATCAATAAAAAACCAAATAGCAAAAAAGAAATGGAAAAATGATTACTTCATCATAGTTCTCGGAAGTACAGGTATGCAGACAATGACTTTTGCTTCTGATATCGATTTAATATTTGTAGCAAAGGATTCAACTAAATACTCAAATATTCAAAGAGATTTTCAGGAACTACTGGGAATTCTGAAGAAGGAGCTAGCTCCTTTCCCGGTTGATTGCAGACTGCGACCTGAAGGAGAAAGCAGCCAACTGGTTTGGGATTTCGAAAAGTACATTGAATATATTAACAAACGTGCAAGAATCTGGGAACTGCAATCGTTTTTAAAGGCGAGATTTATTTGTGGTAATGGTAAATTATTTAATAGCCTGGTTGATTCATTTATTAAGCGGTTATCACAATTAACAAAAGATGAAGTTCTAAAAGGAATAAGTGAAATGAGAGCAAAGTCGCTGTCAAGCTTTCCTGTCGAAATGAATTTAATTGATCTTAAAAAACATTCCGGTGGATTGAGCGATATTGAATATATTGCTTATTATTTGCTCCTGACTAAAGTCAAGCGACCGCTTAATCTAATCGGAAAATCAATTCCTGAAATTCTCGCTAATCTTAAAGTAAGTAAAAAAGTTTTAAATGAGCTTGCAGATAATTACATTTTCCTTAAGAAATTAGAAATTTATAACCAATTGGTCTTCAGCAGCAGTTCTTCAAAACTCGCTGATGACGATTTACGTTACAAAAAACTTGCACGCGTAATGGAATTGAAAGATGGGCTGGTTCTGAAAGCAAAACTTATGTCAGTCCTAAAAGTAAATAGGAAGCGTTTTTCAGAATTAATATCCGATAAATAATATGACTAAATTTTACCAAAAATATTTCTACTTGCTGGTTTCACTTTTTGTCTTCATTATTTATTTGATTACGCTTGCACCTTCTGTTGTTCAGATTGATTCGGGAGAACTTGCTGCAGTTCAAGCAACACTAGGTATTGCTCATCCAACTGGTTACCCGCTCTTCACAATGGTTGGTTATTTGTTTTCGCTTATTCCGCTCCCCTTCACAAAAATTTTTCAATTAAATATTCTTGCTGCAATTTATTGTGCTGCTGCGATTGGTGTGTTTAGTTATACGATTAAATTTTGTCTGGATAATTTATCGTCATTTAAAAACAAAAGTGCGATTCAAAAAGAATTTTCTAAAAAAAATAAAAAGAAAAGTAAAGAGAAGTTTGAACAGACTGAGAAAATCACTGAGATATCTGATAATCTGAAAATACTATCCGCAGTTTTTGGAGGATTGATACTTGCATTCAGCAGGACGTTTTGGTTCCAAAGCACTTCCGTTGAAGTGTATTCACTTCATCTTTTATTAATAACACTCATTATCTTTTCCCTTCTTAAGGCTTATGTAAGTTCCTTGGAAAAAGATAGATTGACTAACTGGCTGGTGTTTTCATTTTTACTTGCACTTGGATTTACAAATCATATGACCACTCTGCTCATCCTGCCGGGGACGGCTTACTTGTACTTCTCGAGATACAAATTCAATTCAGCAAGTTTTAAGAAACTTGCAATAATGATTTTATTTTTCATTCCAATCCTTATATTGGTTTATTTGTATTTACCGATTCGCGCTTCACAAAACCCATTACTAAATTGGGGAAATCCAATTGACTGGGAAAGGATTTACAGGCACATAAGTGGTAAACAGTATCAGGTCTGGTTGTTTACTTCGTTTGACTCGGCAGGTAAACAGCTTAATCATTTTTTTAACATTCTGCCAGAAGAGTTTTATGTTGGTTTAGTCCTCGCCATAATAGGATTGTTTGTTTCAATTTTTAAAGCAAAAAAATTATTCCTTTTTATCTTCATAACGTTCGCGTTCACAGTTCTCTATTCAATAAATTATGATATTTATGATATTGATTCTTACTTTCTGCTTGCGTTTATAATGCTCTCTTTTTTTGCAGCTTTTGGTGTTCTGAAAATTTTAGAAATAAAAAGCCTTCCAAAAAATTATGCAATGATTATTATTTCAGTTCTGGTTGCAGTTCAATTTTATTTTAATTTTTTAAACGTAAATCAGAGTGGGATTTATACATTTGAAGATTATACAAAAGCATCTCTGAATGGCGTACCCGAAAATTCAATTATATTCAGCTACCAGTGGGATTATTTTATTTCAGCTTCGAATTATTATCAATATGTGGATGATTACAGACAGGATGTTACAGTAATTGATAAAGAATTGTTGAGAAGGTCGTGGTATTATAATCAACTAAATCATCGGGACCCGAAAGTTTTAAACGGAGTCAGAAATGAAGTTGATCAGTTTTTAGTTGCTCTTCAACCCTTCGAACGCGATGAGAAAAATAAATTTGATCCAAACAGGCTCGAAACTTTATATAAAGCAATAATGAGTAATCTCATCAGCACTAACATTGATAAAAGAGATTACTTTATCGGACCTGAACTTATTGAACAGGAAATGAAAAGAGGTGAATTCAGAATTCCCGAAGGATATTCTTTGGTTCCTTATTTATTTTTTTATAAAGTGACTACAACTAATGACTATGTACCTGCACCTGACCCGGATTTTAAAATCAGGATTGCTTCAAATAAAAATGTCTACATTGAAAACATTCAAAATATAGTCGGTAAGATGCTTTCGGATAGAGCTTTTTATGAAGTTAAATACGGACACACAGATCGGGCTAAAATATATCTTAAGAAAATACTAAATGATCTCCCCGGTTTCCCCCTGCACCCTGCATTGCAAAATTTATTGAAAAACTAGTCCTTAACTGCGTCCAGAAGATCTTCTTTTCTTTCTTTAGAAAGTTCTGCTTCCGTTCTGAATGATTGAAGAGTAACATCCATCTGCTGAATTAAATTTCTCTTGTAATACTTCGGAGCATAAACCGAACCATCAATCATATAAATTCGTTGTTGTTTTTCATCATAGAAAAAATAATTTACGAAAGGACCGCCCATTCCTTTTATATTAAGCTCCCATAATCCTTGTGTGAACAAAGCATACTTTCCATTTAAATTTACTTCTTTAACAACAAAATCATTCGCTGCCACTACGACGTATGATGAATCATCCATCGTCTGGTAAAATTTCTTCGTTAATCTGTTTCTTATAACTTTAATTGAATCCTGTGTAAGATAATCCGGTGTTGCGTTATCAATCCAGTGAATAAATATCCAGCGTTCCATATCGCTTCCCGGCGATCTTCTCAACCAAATAAATTTGTCCTCGGGTTTATTTAATGCAACTACATAATCTGCCTGGACATAAATTACCCATCCATAATCTTTCAAAAATTTTCCTTCAATTTTCTTTTGTTCATAATGCGGATTGTAAAGATTGCTGAACAGTCTTTCATCAGATTCTTTTTGGAAAGCATAGAGAAGATTATCTGAATTTTGTAAGATTTTATGGTTGAGTTCCTGAACAGTAGGTGCTGACAGCACAACTACTATTTGATTTTTTGCCCAAAGGTCATACTTATAAACAACAAAACTGGAATCTGTTTCAAGTTTTGATTTAACCGAAGAATCAACAACAGCATTAATGTATTTGGATGTCTGGCTGCCGGAATTCAAAGGTGCGGCAATAATAAGATTTTTGGCTCTTTCATTATTATCAAGCTGTGATAAATTAATTCTTTTAAGAGTAAATAATTTTTCTGGCTGTGGAGTTGATATTTCCTTTTCAAGTACCAACTGAAGAGATTCACGCATCTGTTCATACTCTACTGAATCTGCAACAACATAAATTTCATCTTCAAAACCTTTTGCAGGTTTTTTAGATTCGCAGGAATTAAGAACAAAAGCAATAAATATTAATGATATAAATAAAACAATTGAAAAAAGTGTAAATGATTTCTTTACTTTGATTTTCATATTTAATATGCATAAAATTACCCCGGGTTTTGATGCCCGGGGTAATCAAGGTTCAAAAAGATATTATTTCGAGAGCACCATTTTTCTGGTGTCTATTTTCTGTCCGTCTGAAACAAGCGAGTAGAAATAGATTCCGCTTGAAAAGCTAGACGCATTAAAGTTTACAGAATATTTTCCGGGAGATTGATAATTGTTAACAAGCGATATT
>JAPHUI010000064.1 GCA_026193755.1 Ignavibacteriaceae bacterium
CCTGCTGAATTCCCATCAGATTTCAAAAAATCTTCCGCAGCAATTGCACAAAGTATTGCATCAATATAATCGTGAGATGTAACTTTATTCTCCTCAAAATTATATCCTTTGCGCTTAATAAAAGTTGAAAACTTTTTTATGTATTCACTCTTAGCTTTTGATTTTGATGGTATTTCCTCTCCTGACCAAAGTCTTTTAATTATATAGCGGGGATAAGTTTCAAATATTACAAGCTCTGAATTACTATTATCATTTAATCCTGCAATTGCTGCAAGATTCTTCCTGTAAATATTCCAAAAGATTTCTATTCCACATTCAATTAATTGTTTATACATTTTCCAGCTTTTAAGCTCTTTTCTGTTTGAAGGAAGAACTCTTGTAGGTGTGTTTGCTAACTTATCACATTCTCTTCTTTTGTTTCCAATTGCTGGCAAGCTTTGTGGTCCATCGAATGCGATATGAGTTGGTATGCTTAATCCTCGCGGCAGAGGGGGGAATGGTTTTTCTTTACTCGGTAAGTAAAGATCAAAATAAATTTCTTTCCCTTCCAACCAGGCTACATAACTTGGCGTCTTAAATGAACCTAAATCAACTCCACAAACTGACATAACTTAAAATAAAAATATCCTCTCCCTTTTGGGGAGAGGTTTGGTGAGAGGCTTTTAATTACTTATACGTCTCTTCTATTTCATAAACTGGTTTTATATCAACAGGAAGAGAAGACAGCTTATCACGTAAAGTCTGCATTGAAGGTGAATTAACAGCAAACTTTGCAATAAGATCTTTCGCGCCCTGGTAATCTCCCTTTGCCTGGATCATTAAGATAAGATTTGCCAGATTCCTTAATTCCGAACCAACCTTTCCAAAATTAACTTTTACTTTTTGTGTTTCAGGATTGTATTCGTAGCCGCCTTTTTCGATGAGATAATTATAGATGATCGCATTACCGCCACCGTGTGCTTCGTTAATACCAAATCTTACAGATCGAAAGATACCGGCAAGAAAAGTAGCATAAGTTTCCTTCTCAAATGATTCGGGGAATACTCCTTTTTCAACCATAAAAACGTTGTTATACATTCCAAGTATGTCAGCCTTGCATTCCTCTAATGTTGCGTATGTTTCTTTGAGCTCTTTTCTAACTTCAGTGTCTCTTCCATCAACTTTAATGAAACCGGGGCCAATTCCGTGAGACATTTCGTGCATTAGTGTGTGTGTAAAAAACGAATTAAAAGTTACATACTGCAATTGATCAGGATCCAGAACAATATTAGCTATCGGAATCAGAAGCTTGTCATATTTTGCATGAGCAACATTTTTCAGCATTACTTTTTTGGAACCTTTTGCTTTGCGAACCCTTTCATCATTAGGTAGATTGAAAGCGAGTGTTTGTACACCAGCTTTTGTGTCGCCGGCAGTAAAGATTTCATTAACAACTGCCAGCGGTGATTCTGAACCTCTTTCAAAATTTTTATATTGATCGGGAATCGGAAGATGGATTTCCATATCCCGCAAATATTTTTTAAACACATCAAGTTTTTCGCTCTCAACTGGATCTTTCAATGTCAAGAAGCTTTCAAATGAAGCCTTGTAATTGAACATTTCATCTTCATAAACCTCATAAGGTCCAATGACTATTTCTATCTTATGATTTTTCAAATCCATCCAGTCCATATCGCTCTGGTAGTAATCATTACTCAAGAATGCATCGGCTCTTGAATTCAAATATTTTTTGAGTGTCGGATTATCGGCATACTCCGCAGCTTCTTTTAATAACTTTGATGCTTCCGTCAATTTATCTTTCCAAAATTCACTGTAAGGAATTGCAACTAGTTTATCTCCGTCTCTTCTTATAACCGTAAACTCATTCGTGAAAGCCTTTTCATCTTTCGGATGATTTTTGATCCAGTTTTCAAATTCTTCTTTGGTCATATCCTCAGGGTAGAAATTTGCACCAAGCGGTTTCTTTTCTGTCCCAATGAAAGGAGCATCGTGTTCAAGTCTGTCGAAAGGACCAAACATTATATTAAAAAGTTCAAGCTGAAGTTTCGCTTCTTCTGTGTTGCTCTTGATAAGGTCATTTTTTATCTGGTCATTTTTTGAATAAACCTGTTCAAGAAAAATCTCATCCATTATTTTAGAAGCTTGGTATAATTTCTCAACTACTGTTTTCTCTCTCTCATCAAGTATGCTTGAATCATATTTTAATTCCGTCGGGACGAATTTGGCAATTTTTTCTTTAAGCATAGTTATTTCCTCCGGCTCCTGCATTTTATCATTATGTGTTTCGCATCCCCATAGTATTAAAGAAATAATGAATAACGGATAGATTAAATGTTTCATTTGGTTCACCTATTAATTATCATATATTTTTTGGAATTTAAATATAGCGAGAATTTCTATTTGAGTTTCGTTATAAGTTAAAGTTTGTAAGAGTAATAGTATAAGTTTGGCTTATATAATGAGTTGCGCTAACCCATTCCTGACGTTCTCTTATAAAGACAGGGGGTAATTCATATGAATAATTATATGTTATATGTCCATCCCCATTGCAACACAATCCAGAAATTGAAAGTGTTTCAAAACTCTGGTTATTAACTTCGAAAGGTATTCCAAAGCTAATCGTTGGAGGACCGAAATATTCGTAAAGATCTAAAAATGATTTGGCTTCTGCTGTACCATCAAATAAATGGATTCCCATATAATGATCTCCCAACTCTCTGCCTCCATTCAGAATGTTACAGCTCACATAAGAATTATTGTTTATGAAAGAACCATTCACCAAATAAAAAGAGTCAGGTACAAAAGAGTTACATGTGTTAATGCGTTCGGTGTATGTTTGCTCCCCTTCAAAATAAAAATATATATTACTACCAATTTTTTGAGAATCTGTGATAGTTACAACCATATCTGATTTAAAACTATGATAACAATTAGTAGTACCTTCTGAATAATCGTAAACATCTTCCAAATGGAATTCATATGTTGCACCAAGCATCAGTGCGAAAAAATCATACTTAAGACTATCAAGCAAAAGGTCTATTACAACTAGTGTATCTTTCAAATTAATAAATTGCTCAGCATATGCAATATTTTCATATCCAAAGTCTGCAACTGTGCTCAACCGATAATTTCCTTTTTCCAGAGAACTAAAAAAGAAATTGCCCAATTGATCTGTTGTATCTGATTTGAATAAAGATCCATTTTTAAAAAGATCGACGATAAACCCGCCATAACCTTTATTAGGAACTAAAATTCCATCGCCTTTTAATACACCTTTAATCGCCCCTGCAGTAATATTTGGTACATTCACAGGGATTTCACCACAACTTAAACAGAATAGGCAAGAAAATAATAGAAAACATAAAATGAAGGCTTTTTGTGCCATTGTATATGTATTTTATATATTTAACTTAAAATTTAATCTCCTAAATTTCAATGCTGCTAGATTTAACAATCTTATTTCCAATTTTTTTA
>JAPHUI010000235.1 GCA_026193755.1 Ignavibacteriaceae bacterium
ACTAACAAAGTACATATCGCCCGCTTACTTATAGTTTTTTTATTCCTGCTTATACCAAATTTATCTTTTCCACAATTAAATGAAATTAATTTCAAACACATCTCCGTGGAAGACGGTTTATCCAACAGTTCTGTATGGGCTATTCTGCAGGATAGCCGGGGGTTTATGTGGTTTGGTACAGGTAACGGATTACACCGCTGGGATGGTTACGAGATTAAGATATTTACTCATAACCCACAGGACTCCAGTACATTATCAAACGCTTTTACTACGGCATTGTATGAAGATACGCGAGGTGTGATGTGGGTAGGTACAAATTACGGTTTGAATAAATACAATCGGGAAACAGAAAACTTCACTCGGTATATAATTAGTGATGATAGTATAGGCAATACCTTCCAAAATATTATTAATCAAATCATGGAAGATGATTCTGGTGCATTATGGATTGCTACCGGGTACGGTCTCTGTAGATTAGATGCTGCCACTGGAGTAGTTAAGTTTTTTATTCCTAAACCTGACTACACTAATCTGCTATTCAGTGATAATTATGTTCTGTCAATTTGTGAAATAGAAAAAGACAGGTTATTAATTGGAACGAGAGGTGGATTAATTAGCTTCCTACCTGGATCAGGTGAATTTACCAAGCTGCCGTTTAATGACCCTGCTGTAGATAGTAATCCAAATACTAATAAAGTTTATAAAGATAAAGCCGGTACTTTGTGGCTGGGAATGGAGAAGCGTGGTCTTATTCAGTACAACATAGAAAACGGAAAATTCGATCGTTATATATTTAATCCTGAAGATCCTTCCTCATTGAGCAATAATTCTGTAAGGACAATTCATGAAGATCGAGACGGTGTACTGTGGATAGGAACTGTTGGAGGATTGAATAAATTTAATAGAGATACAAAACGTTTTACTGCATATAAACACAATAGCAGGGATGCTGGAAGCATTTGCAGTTCTTCAATCCAGGCAATTTATGAAGACATAGATGGTAATATGTGGATAGGGACGATGGATAACAGTATCAGCATGATATCGAAATGGAGTAAGCCTTTTAAACATTATGTACACGATACTGAAGATCCTTCCAGTTTGGGATATGGAGAAGTGATAGCAATATGTGAAGCCAGATCCGGCGATCTATGGATAGCACAATGGGGCAGCGGTATCAGTCGTCTGATTCGCGGAAGCAGAAAGTTTATTCACTATGTCTATAATCCCTCTGCACAAATAAGTATTGGTAATAATTGGGTTTCAAATATTTATGAAGATAACGAAGGTTTTATCTGGGTAGGTTCGATGGGATTAGATCATATTGATCTTAATACAAATCAAGTTATTTACTATCGATATGATTCAACCAATACCAATTCTCTCGGTGGATACCGTGTTATGGAGATTTATGAGGATAGAGAAGGAATAATGTGGTTTGGCACTTACGATGGAGGATTGGATAGATTTGATAGGAACAGCGGGACTTTTAAACATTATAAGCATAATCCTTCAGATTCTATGAGTCTAAGTGATAATTTTGTATTAAGTATATACCAGGATAGTAAGAATATTCTTTGGGTAGGAACGATTAATGGGTTATGTAAACTGGTTTATTTAGAAAATGGAAAAGAGGGATTTGTGTGCTATAAAAATAATCCTTTAAATCTGGCTAGTTTATCAAATAATAACATTTGGGATATTTTTGAGGATAGCAATAAAAGATTATGGATTGGAACCGAATATGGTCTTAATCTCTTCAAGCGTGAAGAGGAGAGTTTTATCTCGTTCACAATTAATGATGGACTTCCCGATAATACCATTGGCTCTATTTTAGAAGATGACCACAAGAATCTCTGGTTACGAACCGAGAAAGGATTGGTCAAATTTAATCCTGAAACAAAAGTATTCACAACCTATGATGAGAGAGACGGTTTAAAGTACTGCCGTATGATACAATCCGGATATAAAGCTTTTCATAAAGGCAGATCAGGAAAATTTTATTGTGGATTTATGAGTAGCCTTGCTGTTTTTCATCCGGACAGTGTTAAAGATAATCCCAATCCTCCAACAATCGTGCTTACTGATTTCAAACTTAACAACAAGCCTGTAGAAATTGGAGATAATTCTTATCTAAAAAAAACAATCACCGAAACCAAAACAATTGAATTACCTTATTATGAAAATATTCTTTCCTTTGAGTTTTCAGCTTTAGATTATACGGCTCCCGGCAAAAATCAGTATGCCTATAAAATGGAAGGAGTTGACAGGGATTGGGTTTATACTGATGCTACCC
>JAPHUI010000341.1 GCA_026193755.1 Ignavibacteriaceae bacterium
AAGACTCCTCGGAGATTACGAGGTTGATAGGCTGCAGGTGTAAGTGCAGTAATGTATTTAGCCAAGCAGTACTAATAAGTCGTGCGACTTAACCATTTATTTTTATAAACAGGTTACGTTTGCCATTCTCAACAAGCTCTGCTCTTTCAATCTTCTTTATTTTGATTAGATTTTGGTGACTATAGCCCGGGTGATACACCTCTTCCCTTTCCGAACAGAGAAGTTAAGACCCGGTACGCCGATGGTACTGCATGCGCAGGTGTGTGGGAGAGTAGGTAGTCGCCAACTTTTATTTTAACCCCGTTCGCTTTGCGTTCGGGGTTTTTATTTTCAAATAGTAAGTGAAAAAAGATTTTGATCATAAATTTTCATAACTTAATCTTAACTTTTGTATTCAATTATTTTTTTTAATTTGAATTGGAATAGAAACTACATAACTACAAGGCTTGCCCTGTCAGCAGCCGTGTAGATTCAAATTAATGAATTAAAGAAGGAGGAAATTATGACTAGGCTTACTATTTTTCTGCTGCTTCTCAATCTTTCAATGTTTGCACAACAAAATTTTGTTGGAAAACATTATCTTTCACGTGAATTCCAGGGAAACGAACAAAGCAATTTTATTACGGTTCCAGAGGTAAATTATTCATCGCCGATAGCCTTCTCACAAACAAACGAACCAATTTTTACAGATTTGTTTGGATCGATGGTACGCTGGAATTTCACAGATGCTGCTGCCATTGGGTCAAAATGTGCGGTTAGCGGAAACGGACAGTTCAATGCAGTTGGTTGGGATTTGAATTTTCAGAGGATATCATTATACGGGAATACCAATTCAACACCTATATGGGAATATCCTCTGCCAAATTTTCTTTCAACAAACTTTGTCTCGTTAAATTACGATGGTGATTTAATTGCTGCAGGGTCAGATCTACATGTTTATGTGTTTACTAATACTAGTAACGTACCATTCTTTGATTTTGACGTTACTTCACTTGGCGGTACTCCTACCGCAGGTCCTGTTGCTCTTACACAAGGTGGAGAATTTTTAGTTGCAACTGCAAGTTATACTGACTCGTCCACAATTTTAGGTTTCAATACATCATCAACAACCCCCGTGTGGTCAGTCACTGTTGTTCCTTCTACCGGCGGTGGAGGAATTCAAGGTATAAGATTATCCGGGAACGATTCTCTGATGATTGTAAATACGTACGGTGTGTTCTGGATTATTAAAACGTTCACCGGAGAAATTGTCTATCAAGATCTCATCAATCCGGTTAGTACTTCAGGCACACAAACCAAGCAGGGAATAAGTTTTGACGGGAGTGTTATTGCAACAGTGAATTACAGAGGTTATGTAAGAGTTTTTGAATGGAACGGTACGACTTATAACTTCCTCTGGCAGGACCAGGAACCACCAGGAACATATTATAACTGGGCAAATGCAGTCGATGTATCGAACGATGGTAATTATATAGCTGTTGGAACTTTGATCTTTGTTACATCATCCGAGTACAATGGAACAGTTAAGCTTTATAAAACTTCAGGTGGCGGCACAGTTTTATGGAAATTTGAAGATTGTGGTGATGCTGTGACTGCTTTATCATTTAATGATCCGGGAAATGTTCTTGCAGCATCATCATGGGGTGCCCTTGATAATTCTACACCTGATTTATACGTTTTTAAAGTATGGGAAGGAAACACTCCTATATTTACCATAAATACCAACGGTTCTTTTTTTGACGAGTCAATTGCTTCGGATGGAAGCACACTTATCACTTCTGGAAAAGCTGTTCATGCAAGAGCATTTGGAAATGGTGGGCTTGCGTATAACGTCTTCGTCGATACTTCGGATTCTAACATCCCGGTCGAGTTGGAAAGCTTTACCGGAAAAGCTTCTGATGGAAATGTAACTCTCGAATGGACCACAGCTACAGAATTAAATAATCGTGGATTTGAAATTCAGAGAAGCATTGGCTCCGAATTCCAGAAAATCGGTTTTGTCGATGGACATGGGACAACTACTGAACCACAATCTTACTCTTTTATTGATAGGAATTTAGATGCCGGATCATACAACTATAGACTTAAGCAAGTTGACTTCAATGGCAGTTTCGAATATTCACCTGTCGTTAATGTTGATGTCTCAGCTCCAAGCGAATTCAGTTTAAGTCAAAATTATCCTAATCCATTTAATCCAAGTACTAAAATAGACTTTTCCATTGCGGTCGATTCAAAAGTTACATTAAAAGTGTTTAATGTACTTGGACAACAGGTTGCATTGTTGGCAAACGAGGTCCTTAAAGCTGGTTTGCACAGTTTGGATTTCGATGCCACCGGCTTTAACAGCGGCGTTTATTTTTATATCCTGAAAGCAGAAAATGCTGAAGGTAAGAATTTTATTTCTACAAAAAAGATGATATTAATGAAATAAGCTTTTTAGCTATTAGGTGATTTATTAATTATAATAAAAGGGAAAGTAGAAATGCTTTCCCTTTTTGTTAACTCCTGTTACCCAAAAAAATATTATATCATTTCGTATTTTTCAAAACCGAAATAAAAAATTAAGAGGATAATATGGTTTACTTTATTCTTGTACTGATTCATGTAATGGCGGTAATAATTTTTCTTGGCAACAATACTATAACACCCTTCTGGAAATCACAGGCTGAAAAAACAAAAGACAGGTTACACGTGCTTAATACCTGGGAAGGAATAATTCGAGCTGACAGATTTTTCACAATGCCGGGTGTAACAATTCTTTTAATTTTTGGAATTGGTGCTGCTCTTCATGGTGGTTTTAATTTGATAAATACCGGCTGGATCTTTTGGTCAATAATTATGTATATAATTTCCGGGGCAGCATTTATGGCAAAGGTAGTTCCGATTCAAAAAAACATTGTAGCTCTTGCAAAAGATGAATCTCAATTTAGCTGGGATGGATATAGTAAATTAACGAAGCAATGGGATATTTGGGGGTCTGTTGCAACAATTACTCCTTGGATCGCCGTCGTTCTAATGGTGCTTAAACCAAATATTTAGTTTGAAGAATATTATTGAATTCAGAAAAGAAAATTGATCAAAAACTAGTTTGTTATCATTGCGGTGACGAATGCAAAGATGATTCCATCAGAATTGATGAAAAACTTTTCTGCTGTAACGGTTGCAAAACAGTTTATGAAATTCTTGATCAAAATAAACTTTGCAACTACTATAACCTTGACCAAACACCGGGTATCTCGCCCAACTTAAATTTCGGAAACCGATTCGATTATCTCGATGACCCTTCAACAATCCAAAAGCTTTTAGATTTTCAGGATGAAAGTATCAGCAAAGTAACCTTTCACATTCCACAAATGCATTGCAGTTCCTGCATCTGGCTGCTTGAAAATCTTTACAAGTTTAACAGTGGAGTTAGTAATTCGCAAGTTGATTTCTTGAAAAAAGAATTAAGTGTAACATTTAATCATATAGGAATATCACTTAAAGAATTAGTAAAACTACTGACTTCAATTGGATACGAACCGCAGATCCTTTTGGAGAGCGTTGATAAAAAGAGTGAAGATAAGGTATCGAAAAGACTTCATTACAGAATAGGTATTGCTGGCTTCTGCTTTCTGAATGTAATGTTGTTTTCATTTCCTGAATATCTGGGAATAGATGTAACCGATGCATTCCTTAAAAACTTTTTTATTTCT
>JAPHUI010000330.1 GCA_026193755.1 Ignavibacteriaceae bacterium
CGGAAGTAATGTGGCACATCTCGCTCATCTTGGCGGAGCTATAGCAGGTTTCATATATATTATGCTCGATAAAAGAATTGATGTTCCGCTTAAACGTATGCTCAACCGTTCGGGTTATCGCTCTGGAAATCAATTCACTAATCCTTTCAGCGGACTTTCTGATAAGTTTAAAAAAAGAATGCAGAATGTTGAGGAAGCTAAATATTACGATATAAATCAGAAAAAAGAAGAAGAGAACGAAATTACCCAGGAGGAGATTGATAGAATTCTTGATAAAATTGGTGAGTCTGGTTATCAGAATCTAACCGAGAAGGAGAAAAAAATTCTTTTCGATGCAAGTAAGAAAATGAATTGAAGATAAAAAGTCAAAAGTTAAAAGCTAAAAGTCAAAAAAAATCACACATACATTCATACATTAATTCAAGACGAAGCTGTGTTGTATGGAAATATGATTGGACGAGTTCATCTCTTAAAATATTTTCTCTTTTATTAATTATTTTTCTCCTTTTTTTATCTTGTGAAAAGCAATCTCCTATTTCTGAAGAAAAGTTTATAAAGGTTTATGTTGATTTGTTAATTCTTCAGGATACGACCGGTACTAATAGTTCCGCATTCGATTCGTTAAAAACACTTGTATTCAAAAATCATGGTATTTCTGCTGAAGAATATGATGCTACGATTAATTACTACAACTCAGAACCTAAAAGATGGGAAGGATTTTTTGATAAGGCTATTGCTTACGCTGAGAAACTAAAGAATGAAGCTAAAGAGTAGTACGGCGTTTTGCCAGAACAATTCTTAATTGTCCATAAGATATTTTTGATGGCAGCCTTTCTTTTAACTCTTTCACATTTTCGAATCCTTTGTCTGCCTCTTCGATAATTTTTTCATACACATCTTTCCCAAATAAAGCAGTGATATCTGTTCCTGGTTCAAATTCAATTATTGATTCTATTTGCATTGAAATAACTGCTTCGGTAAGCTTTCGTGTTTCGGAGATTTCTTTTAAAGTGTATTTCTTATCGAGAAGTTTTTTTGTTTCGATAATATTATAAGGAAGCGATGGTTTATTCCTAAATGTTTTCTTTTCTGGTTCTTTGGATCGGAAGTTCTTAATGATGTCAAGAAAGTCATTTCCAACTTTATTAAACATCCTGTTATTAAAGCCATTTATGCTTAGCAACTCAGATTTGTTTTTTGGCCTTAAGTGCGCTACTTCTTTTAAAACATTGTCAGGACAAATTAAATATCCCGATTGCATAAACCTTTCAGCTGCTTTTTTCCTTATCTCTCTCAGGCTGTTGAAGATAAAAAGTTCGTCGTAGTAGTCCTGACTTTTAATGCTGTCTTGATCTTCGACTTTTATTTTTTTCAATCCAGCTTTTTCTTTTTTGGGCAGACTAATGAAATTTCGTTTACTTTTACTTTTTAGAACTTTTCCCTTTGATATCAATTCTGTCAGGACACCTTTTATTTCCGCTAAGGAAAATTTTCTACACGAACCAAAATGTTTAAATAAAGCTGCACTTTCTTTTATCTTCTCACCCTTTAATATTTTTATTAAAAAGCTTGCCGGTATCTCCTCATTTGCTTCTTCGATAGTTTCTAAAATTATTTCAGAAAGATACGCTGCTGTCGAATCTTTCATTCTACCGAAAGATGTACAATTATCGCACTTACCGCACCGGTAATCTTCAACAGTTTCACCAAAGTAATTCAGAATGAACTTGAATCTGCACTCATTAGTGTAAACCAGTTCAACCATCTTGTCAAGCTTACGTTGCGAATTAAGATAACTCTCATTAATTAACTTATAATTCAAAACCAGGTTTTCCGGACTGACGCGTGGAGTTGGTAAAAGTATGGTTTCTTTTGTTATTGCTTGCTGGAACGAGACTATTCCCATGTTGTCCAGAATATTCAAAGATTCAAGGATGTGTTGTTCATGAATAGATAATTTGATAGCAAGATTTGCAGCGGAAATTTTGATGGTTGAAGTGAAAATAGAACTACCAAATTCCCGAAGCAAAAAAACGAGTATTTCATTTAATTCATAGTAAGTTGAAGTTTTTATGAACTCCTTTAATTTGTCCCTGCTAAATAATATCTGAAGAGAATCTTTTTTCTCATATTCAGATATCCTGCGTATATATCCTGAATTTTCAAGATACTTTAGCGTGGAGTGAAGAATACCTTGAGATACTTCAACTCCCACATATTTGGAGATATAATCCCTATCAACTATAAGTTCTTTGTTTGAAGTACTGCCAACTGCAATCCTGTTAAAATCGCAAATTGCTTTATAAACTTTCTGAATCAGTTCTTTATTTGGATGAGAAGCAGATATGAAAAAATTCTGAATTGCAAGATCGCTTTCATCATGCAGCAAATAACAAAATGATTCTTTACCGTCTCGACCCGCTCTGCCAATTTCCTGATAATAGCTTTCAATTGAGCCCGGAGTATTATAATGAATGATTAATCTAATATTTGCTTTATCAATACCCATTCCGAATGCATTAGTTGCTGCAATAATTTCATTCGTCCCATCTAAGAAATCTTCCTGAACTCTTCTTCTTTCTGGTGCGCTAACACCTGCGTGATAATAGTTGCATTTAATACCATTCATATTCAGATATTCCGCAACTTCTTCTGCCTTTTTTCTTGAAGAGGTATAAATAATTGCTGGTGTGCCTGATTCCCTAATTAATTCAACACACTTCTTTTTTTTATTTTTAATTTGAAGTACACGTAGGTTAAGATTATCTCTTTCAAATCCCCTAACGAATATTTTTGGTTCCTTAAAACCAAGCTGTTGAATAATATCTTCCCGAACTTCAGGAGTGGCGGTCGCAGTGAAAGCAAAAACTTTTTTTATTCCAATATGATTTATGAAATCTTTTATCTTAAGATAGCTTGGTCTGAAATTATGCCCCCACTCACTAATACAGTGTGCTTCATCAATAAAAAGATTTGCAGGTTTTAATTCCTTTATTCTTTCAGCGAACTTCAGGCTATCAAGTTTTTCTGGTGAGAGGTATAGCAGTTTTATGCTGCCGAGACTAATTTTATTGAAAACCTCTTCTGTTTCAGAGTAGCCCATAGTACTATTGATGAAAGCCGCAACTTCTTTTTTTCTGTTTAATCCGTCAACCTGATCTTTCATTAATGCAATGAGTGGAGAAATAACTATTGAAAAATTTTCTGAAAGAAATGCGGGAATCTGATAACAAACAGATTTACCGGCACCGGTAGGAAGCACAGCTAATACATTATTATTTTTTAACACTGCTTCAATAATTTCTAGCTGACCCGATCTGAAATTGTCATAACCGAAAAATTCGTTCAGTATTTTAAGAGGTGAATTCACTAGTTTGATGGCACAATGTTTGTAAAATATTAGTCACAGCTTTATTTTTATAATAAGATATTAAAAATTAAATTTAAGAACTCTACATATCAAAAATAATTTTAAAAATTTAATCCTGTCTTTCCTCTTCTCAAAAAAACTATATACTAAACATTAAGGAATTTGTCCTATGAAAACATTTATTAGTTTAATCTTCTTTTTAGTTATTTCCGGAAATATATTTCCACAAATTGATTACAAAGATATACTAATTGAAAATTCAGTTTACTCTGAAGCTCCGATGTCAATTCAGAGAACTAAGCCATTTATTCGTGAAAGATGGTTTTTTGAACAAAGAGCTTACCCAAATAGCGTAATTCCTGCTGACGCATATACAAATTCGTTAATACAGCGTGAAGAATTGAGGCAGCAGAATAGTGGTGATATGCCAAATATCAACTGGGTTAGTTTGGGACCTACCCCCGGGTATTATTTTAACTATGGTAATATTTCTTCTAGGATTGTTACAGGTACTTATGATCCAACCAACCCAAACA
>JAPHUI010000107.1 GCA_026193755.1 Ignavibacteriaceae bacterium
ATTAAGTTATGAGATGCTTCGTGAATGAGGACAAAAAGATTATGGTCAGCAAAAGCACCGATAAAAAATGCTGCTATTATTGTCAGCCACCAAGGCTGATCAATCAAAAAGTAAGCAATAACAAATTGTAGAGCCACAACAAAAATTGTAATCAAAGCACTAGCTGGATTCCTGCCAATGAGATTTCTTACTTCGGGATGCGCTTTTAAAATTTGCTTTGTTCTTTCTTTATGCGGTTCCGGTTGATTTGAATATTGAAAATTCATTTTCATTCCTCACTAATTCTTGTAACCGTACAAACGTAACCAAATTAGTTGAACAAACAAACAGCAACTAGTTGTTTTCGCTGCATATTAAAACGCAGTTACAAATCCCAATCCAATTGTTCCATATTTAGCTGTGAAATTCTGAGAGTACTCTGCAACCAATCTTATGTTCCTTCTGAGCAGATAACCAAAATGAATTCCCAACTGTTTTAAGTTCAGATCAGTCTGATCTGATTCAATCCAGTTAAATAAAGCTACACCGTACCATTCGCTTTCATCGCCTTCTGGCCTGAAAATTAATTCGCCAAATGCTCCACGCGTTTTAATTTTCTCTTTATCTGGATAATTGAAGTAAGGGTTATCATCATTCCTTTCAACATATTGAAGATTTAGTTCTAAAGGATCAAAAATAATCGTTGCATCACCTCCAAGCATCCATAATTCATTGTTGGGGTACCTATCACCAGTTAGTTCTCGTCTTTCTTTTCCCCAGTAACCCATCGCACCTAATCTCAAATGGTCACCCGCATCCTGTGAGATTCTAACAAAAACGTTTTTGTATTTATCATTATCAAAATTTCCGCCGAGGAAACTTTCACCAATTCCGCTTCCGTTTACCACTTCAAGAGTAAGATCGGTCCCAGATTCAAAACCATAATTCAGCATTATTCCTCTATCGTAAGTAAGATCAACCATCGAATTGCCAGGTCTTACTTTGTAGATGTAATAATCGTCTCTTGTTAATCGCAACTCTCTTTTAAATAATGGATCACAAACCTGGAACTGCCCGATTGTAAAATCAAGCTCACTGCCAAACATGTTGTTAAACATAATCCAGGCATCTTCAATTTTTCCGGGTTCACCACTTTCAAGAATGTAGTAAACATAATAAGCTACATCTTTTGTAATTGCACCTCCTGTCAGCAACTTAAATAAAAGAGGCGTTGTAAAATCTGATTGTTCTGTATTTCCCTGGTTGTAAGTAACATAACCTTCCAATCTCACTGCTAGCGGAAAGTCCCGGAGAAGCGAAAGTTTATCATCACCGGTTTCAACATAATAACGTGGTGCATCTTTATCCTTTAATTGAAAACCATTCCCTGCAAAATCATTTCCGTAGGCTTTTAAATAAGGAAATGGCGAATGACAGGTTTTGCATGACATATTATATTTTCTTGCAAATGCAGGAATTGCAAAAATGTCACTTGCTAAAAAAGTAAAAATGATGAAAGATAAAACTGTTATTGTAAATATGTTTTTCATTTTATACCTCTGAAAATTTCTCCACTGTCACCCTGAGCCTGTCGAAGGGTAACATCTTTAAATACTTATCAGATTTCGACAGGCTCAATCTGACATTTGGTTCAGAGATGCCGGATCAGAGTCCGGCATGACTTATTCAAGGAAGTACAGTAACATAAGTTGAATGATCATTTACTCTTATTATTTCTGCTTCTTCATCGGGTACTTTAAGAAAATCTGCAACGGGCTTTACAAGTTTTTGATAATTAAGAACTGCTGTAACTTTCATAATACCCGGGGCTGCATCTGCAGGAATAGTAAATGTACAGGTCTCGAGTTTTGTTTCTCTTGGTCCGATCCTGTAGTCAACTCCTTGCGAAGCAGTATTCCATTGCTGAATTGTCATTCTTCCCTGCGGATCAAAATATGGTTTGCGGAAAATTCTGTCACCAACCGGAATTCCATCTCTCTGAACTCCTTTAAAGTTTGGATCATTCAAAGCAATCCCCATATCCTGGTAAGCAAGGACATCAGTACCGATTGTATATTCCTCTCCTTCAAATCCTTTTTTATCAACCGGCAGATGATAAACTTTCCCTGCAGCATCGACCGCTTCAACGTGCATCCAAACTATTCTGTCTTCTACAGAACCTGTTGGAAATTTGTGCCCCGTCTTCTGATTAAATAAAGCAACGGTAAATCTTATAACCTCCAATGGTTCTGCCTCTCTGATGTCGGGATGAATTCTCAATTCAATAGTTCCTCTTATTTTCCCCGGATCGTGTGCACCATGGAAAAGATGCTGCCAGACATCCGGATATTTATTTCCAACATCTGCCGAAACACTTTCTGCCTGTGTCATATGACATTTCTGGCATGGTACTCCTTCTTTCGAGTAAGGTCCTTCCTTCCATTCCAGATGAGTTGATTTAACCCACACTCCAAAAGGACTCATTTCATTATGACAGGTGCCGCAAAATTCTGCGGTTTGTATGAACTCTGATTTCTGAATTTCATGTTCCGGCGATTCACCTGTTCCTCTTGGTCCATACTTCACATTTCCGGGAGACGAAATCCAGTTAAAGTTATATGGTGTGTCTCCTTCAAAACCAGTTATTGTATGACACAGATCGCAGGATACAGATTCATTTGCTCTTGAATTCATTTCGGGTTTTGGTGGGGGAACATCTCCTGCTAGAAAAGCAATTGGTGCATGACATCCGTTGCAGCCTGCTTTTACTTCAGCAACTTTTTCATCCTTTTCTGCGTGAGGTACTGCAAGCTTAAAATATTCAATCTCATCCCAGTGATGAGTATATGCTTGCGACATCATAGCTTGCTTCCATTGCTGATAAAAATCAGTATGACAGGATGTTCCACAAAACTCAGGCTTATCATATTTATCATAAGTCTGAGTTCCCAGGGCTTCCGCTCCGGCTTTAACCTGCGGGAATAATTGAATTGATGCTAAGAAAAAAATTAGTGTAAGTAATTGTAATGTTTGTTTCATATAACCCTCCATTGAGATAAGATGTAATTAAAAAGATTGATGAGATTAATTTCAGGTAAGATTGTAAGAGTCCTGCTGAATATCGGTCTTCGATTTATGAAGATATTGATAAACAAGGGTATGTTCCTTAAAAGTTTATCTTTACTAATCAAACGTACTAACA
>JAPHUI010000351.1 GCA_026193755.1 Ignavibacteriaceae bacterium
CGAGAGCTTGTCGTAAGCATTAGTTAAAAATATAAAACCGCTTAGGATTAAAATTGGTAACAACTTTTTCATTTTACTTACTCTCCTTAAAAAATGATAGCTTTATTAAAAATGAATAAGATGCGTAATAGTACGCAACTTATTCAATGTTTGTTACTTCAATAAATTCATCTTTTTGACGGATGTAAAATCTCCGGCAACCATTTTGTAAAAATATATTCCCGATGCCAGATTTTTTGAGTCAAAAGATACTTGATATGTTCCGGGCTCTTTTACTTCATTTACGAGAACTGATACTTCCCTGCCGATTATATCGTATACTTTTATTAATATAGGCGAAGTATTCGATACTTGATATTTAATAGTTGTAACAGGGTTAAATGGATTCGGGAAGTTTTGATATAAATTAAATGAAGCAGGTGGCAACCCCGATTGATCATCTTCTACGCTCACCGGATTACTTAACCACTCAACAATTCCATCGGCAAATAGTGTTCTTTTTTCTTCCTGAGATATTGTCTCAAAACCAAAAGTTGTAAATACTACCTTGCCCGATGCGCCATGATTCGCTCTTATTCCAGGATGTTCATCCGGCTTTTGCCAGAAGTAAAGTATGTTCGCACTATACATCCCTTCAGCAGCTATCTGATTTGGATAATGACCTGCAGAATGATCTATTGTATTTGCGCCGGTTCCACCAACAAGTGTCAGATTCCCCAAACCATCTGTAATAGGATCTCCATCTATGCCAATAGCTATAGTCGCAGAATGCTCTCTTAAAATATAGCTTGAATGCAAATAGTTTGTGAAAAAGTTCATCGTCTCAGTTGAATAATAAGGACTGGAAGGATCCGCCATCTGGTATGCAATATCAACTCCATTTAAATACAATCTGCCGCCGTTATCAAGAAATGCAGCCAGAGCATTCATTTCATCCGTTGAGATTCCTGGTTCGGTAACACCGGTATTCCAAATAATAATATTGTAGGTATTTAAACTGTCTGCATTGGCAGGAATAAAATCGCTTGTAATAATCCCATAATCAGAGCTAATACTCATCAATTCATTTAGGAAGTAATCCTGATAATTTTCACCTCCATCGTCGTCAACTTCAAGAATATCCAACCCAAATGTTGTAAATCTGAATTCAGCTTTATCATAAGATCCCCAATTCGAGATAAATTGAGCTGTTGTTCGACCGTATCCATTAATTCCATTAGGACTAACACTTACCTGAATATCTGTTGAATCGCCGGGATTTAAAGTTACTGTATCAGTTTCGCCCAAATTGAATGTTCCATTAATCGTAGTAAAAGTTTGTGACCATCCGGCAGGACCATCAAATTCCAAACTAATATTATAGGTATCAGGGAACAATCCTATGTTTTTAACATAGGCTGTATAATTGGCTGTCCCGGTAGAAGCTCCAAAATAATACTCATCCTGGGTACTCATCGTTGCCATATAATTTTGGTTTATATCATGCATAGTTGACTGATATATTTCCTGTGTGTTATCATCTTGTATAAAAGCCACCACCCTCAGGCTATCCATATTAACTGCCTGTAAAAATTCAGTTGTTGGAACATATTGTACAGTAATCATTGTGGAATCCCCCGGAGCTGGAATCGTAAATGTGCTGCCCCCTGCGTTTGGCAACATCTTACGACAGACGCTGTAGAACTCTGTTTCGCCATTACCACCGGGAGGATATGTGTATGAAACAGTTTTTTCAGTCAACGCTACTCGTAATTTAACATCACCAAATGTGGTAAGGTCTGTAGGATCCCTAATTATTTTAACTACAACCTCTATGAGATTATTTGAAATAATTCCTTGAGAAATAACAATATTAAAGGGTGCAAATTGAGCATTACCACTCGCGACTGCACTTTGGAAAGCACCCTGTGTATTAGAAATATGATTGGCATTAATCTCAATCCAGGGCACTGAATTGCAACCGTAATAATTTGTTCGCGCTGTATTATCGGTTTGATTGAGCAAATACATCGGGTCACCAGCCCCGGGCCACCACACATTATAAATAATGTGAGAAATAAGGCCTGAATTAACATAACTCTGGGTGGTTGCATTGTACCAAGCATTGTTTAGCTGGGCACAAGGGACACAAGATGCATTTGTGAATCTTTCGACCAGCGACAATTTTTCGTAAGCATTCAATTGTGAAGTAAACACAAACGCCAAGAGAATTAGTATAACTTTTTTCATAATTACATTTTCTTTTAAGTTATTGGTTAAGTTTAATTAGCTCATTTTTACTTGTTAAAATAAAACAAAATGGATTTGCGTTAATTTAGATAATCCATCCTATAATCAGACATTAAATGATAAGCAATTATCCAACAAAGATAAATACCAGAAACCAGATTTCGCCATTATAATAAGAGATAAGACGTGCACCGAAACACGCCTTATCCAAAATTTGATGCTTAATTACTTAAGAACATTCAGCTTTTTAACAGAAGAGAAATCACCAGCAATCATTTTGTACAAATATACTCCTGATGCGAGATTTCGTGCATCAAATTTTACTTCATATGTTCCAACTTCTTTAACTTCATTAACCAGTGAAGCAACTTCCTGACCAGTTAAATCGTATATTTTAATACTTACTTGACTTGTTTTAGGAACAGCATACCTAATTGTTGTCGATGGGTTGAATGGATTCGGATAGTTTTGAGCCAAATTAAACTCAGTTGGATTACTTTCGAGTTCTTCACCTAAACTTGAGACTACATCTATGGTAAATACACCATCACTCACATCATAAACAAAACCATTTTCAACATTAGTTATCCTGATAAGACATTCATCAGATGAATCCTGTGCTGTAACAACCCATGAATAAGAACCAGTGTTTGGAGTTGATTCGATAATTGTTGACCAGTCCGTTCCGTTGTTAGTACTTAGTTCTATCTTTACATCATTAACATTAACGCCTGACCATGTTATATCCTCTGTTTCACCTGCTACCCATACCTCTCCACCATTGGGAGATTGAACAGAAACGCTTGAAAAAGTAACTATATTTTCAAGTGGATATGAAAAAGTTGCCCAATCACCGCTTGAAGTCGGTACAAAGCTATTACTGGTTGGTGCAACTGTGGCTAACTCATCTCCTGCTTTATCAAAAATTGTAAACGGAAAAGTCAGTCCTCCATCTATTGATACCTTCACAATTAACCTATCGGGTCCAAAACCGGGATATTCAGCATGTGCATAATCAAATTTAACAGAATCAATAGTTTGAAGTCCATAAAATATTCTTGAATACATTGTATCGGAAGCACCAACGGTTGAATAGGAATAAAAATCCATTAAAACAGATTTTGAACCACCAAGCGAAGGACCATTTGCCCCATCATATTGTTCGAAGGTAATTCCGTCATCCGGATTAATAACCTGCCAACCTGCCGGTGGGAAAATTCCTTCAAATAATTCTATATTAAAACCACCAAGAGGATTATCCAAACTGTTATAAATAAATTGCTGTTCTGTTCCGATCATATTTGTTCTGCCAATTGGTTTCCCAACAAATGCAGGTGTTTGGGCAAGGATATTTGGTACAGGCATTTCTCTACCTTTACCAGAGCACCAAACTTTTTTAGTTGCATCATCCTGTACAAAAGCGATTGAATACATCATTGAATCAACCCATGCTGCATTAATCGGATACGTAAAACTAAAATTATATGTTCCCGGAGTTAAAGGTAAAGGGCTTCCCGTTATATCAGGATAGGCTTTTCTGAAAACATCATAAAAATCTGTTTCGCCATTAGTACCCGGAGGAGAAGCATAATGAATCCATCTTTCCACCGCCATTACCCTCAAATAATATTGACCATAAAGCAGCGGAGCGTGGATGGTGAGTACGATATCAGTTCGGATACTATCGCTACCAATATGAGTATCGGTTACAGAAACTTCCAGTGGCGTTGCTTTAGACATTTGAATATCATATGCATCCTGAAGACTGCCCGGAGTAGTGTAGGGGTAAACCGGGTTAGTTACACCGCCCATTATAACATTTGGAACCCCACTAACTCCGTAATAATTTGTCCGCTCAGTATTTTCAGGAACGTTAAATAAGTACATCGGATCATTATTACCTGGCCACCAAACATGATACTTAACAGGAACAATAGTGCTGAAGTTAGTCGCGACAAAAGCATCAATGGTAGGATTATTTGCTGCGCACGGTGCACACGAAGCATTGGTCCATTCCTCGAGAAGAACATTGTCTCTTTGTACACCGGGGAGTACCACCGAATACTGACTCAATACATCATTGGCTGGATTTTCATCGCCTGCTAATTGTGATGTAACTACAATATCCATTTCCGTGGATGGATAAATAGTAAGGTCATCGAATACAACTGAAACAGACTGCCCGCTGGTTAAAGAAGATACCGTTTGAGTACTTGAATATCCTCCTGGTTCCACAGTCATCACAACATCAAATGGTGAAGTAATTTCTGTTTTACCAAGATTTGTTACTGATACTTCGGGGGCAATAGTAAAACTGGAAGACCCAATTGCATAGCTGGTATCTGCATCAATATTATTGATCGAAATAACTGCAACATCTACATCATATTGATTACCAGCACTAATGTTATCAATATATAGGTTATTGCTGTAACCAGAGATAGTGGTAAATTGTAATACGACTTCATCCTGAGCAAAAATTGAGGATGAAAGAAAAGCTATTACACTAAAAAATAGTATTAGTTTTTTCATAAGAGCTCCAAAGGTTTAATGATTTATAGTTATTAAATGATTAACCCAATTAATTGGGATATACAGAGCCTAAAATTTTTATTCTATCAAAGAAAAAATTTTTTATTTAAAGAGCACTAGTTCGATACAAAAGAATATGATTCTACTTCACCAACAATATCTTTTCCTATCTCGGAAATATCCTGTCCCTTGCCCCATAGGTGATAAAAGAGCATACTGCAGGCTTCAGCAAGCTGTTTATGTTCAATATAAATCATAGTCAGCTCGTTTGGAATCAACACCGGTTGTTCAAGCGCAAACATAACTTTCTCCTGATCGAAGACCAGCATTTTAATAGGAAGTCTTTCCACAACTCTTGCCTGCTGACCAAGCTTTAAAGACTTCTTTACAGAATTCAGGAGCCAATCAACTTCCTTCAATTCTTTTAATTCATAAATGTCCTTACATAAACCTCCCCTTTTCAGTAATTTATATTCCTCATCCTCCTGTTCACCTAACCTGTCAGAAGTATCGCATGCATATGGTCCCTTATTAAAAGTTAGCATTTCTCTTCTTGTGCTATGGACACAAGCAGTATATCTTTTATGAATTTGTCCTTTCTCTTTCATCACATCAATAAATTCTAAAGGATTGACAATCGATTTGCTATTCTGAAAAATAGGAGTAAATACTTCTGAGACTTGTTTAATTAATTCTTCTTTTCTCTCAAGATCTTTTTTGTATGATTCGAGGACCCTTTCCAAAGCAAGTTTGGGTTCAACAGCTTCATAAAGTTTATTCCTGCCAAGTTTTTTTTCAATACATATGTTTCGGTTTACCAGCTTGTTTAAAACTTCATAAATTTTGGTGCGAGGAATATTTACTGCTTCCTGAAGTTCTAATACAGTAAACATCCTTCCGCTTAACAATGTAATATATACTTTAGCTTCTCTTTCGGTAAGTCCTATTTCCATGAAAGATTTGAGGTACTTTGAGGTATCCATTAGATATTTATTCTGTTTGTTACCTTTTAAGGGGGGCACTAATTAATAATTTTACCCCGCTGGGGGTATAAAGTACTAATCAGGTATGAAACTGTCAACAAAAATTATCAATATTTGTAAATAGATGCTGATTTTAATTCAATACTTAACTTCAAAAACTAATTAAATGTTGAGCCTGTTTGAAAAACTTCGCTTGTTACTTTATTCTGAACATATGTGACAACATTAAGATTAGTTACGTCCCATCCCGGATCAAGAGCAAGTTGAAACTGATAAGTCTCCTCTCCGGTTTGTTGTAATGTGCTTAAATCCTGTCCTTCATTTGAAGGTA
>JAPHUI010000475.1 GCA_026193755.1 Ignavibacteriaceae bacterium
ACAGGCCCTAACTTATCTAATAGCTTTGTCAGGTGTCCAATTCGGACATTATTACAAGCCGAAATTATAGCTCCGCATTTTGTATGACCCAGGACTAAAATTATTTTTGAACCTGCGACCTTTGTGGCGAATTCCAAACTTCCCAAGATGTCTTCATTAAGAATATTACCTGCTATTCGGATACTGAAAATATCTCCGAGCCCCTGATCAAAAATTAATTCGGCAGAAGTTCGGGAATCCATACAACTTAAAATTACCGCAAAGGGATATTGACCGTCGGCAGTTTCATTGATTTGCTCTAATAGGTTCCGATGCACTTTGAGGTTGTTTACAAACCTTTCATTACCCTTTTTTAAAACTTCCAACGCAGCATCCGGAGTTAATTTATCCCGAAGCTCTTTTGTTAAGGTTCTCATTTATTAAACTTTAGTATTGACAACAAACCGACTCAGTAAATTGATAGGAAAAAGAACGGGCAACGATTTATCTTTTAACAATTATACCCTTTTTTCTTTTGCGAGCCTATAAAGCTCCAGGTATTTTTCCGCTGAACGCTCCCAGCTGAAATCAAGATTCATTCCGTTTGTTTGAATTTTTTTCCATACTTCTTTATGCTTAAAAGTATTAACTGCTCGTTCAACGGTTTTGTACAATGCATATCCGGTATAATCATAAAAAGAAAAACCATTTCCGTGATCAAAGCCATAATAATTTTCTTCATCCCAATCTTTAATGGTATCGGCTAGCCCGCCGGTTTTTCTTACTATCGGGACGGTTCCGTACTTTAAGCTGTAAATCTGATTTAATCCACAGGGTTCATAGCGAGACGGCATCAGAAACATATCAGCACCAGCCTCTATTAGGTGTGAGAGCTCATTGTTGTAGCCAATATAGGAGCCAACCTCGCCGGGCAGCTGGTTTGAAAGTCGACGGAATAAATCCTCAAATTTATCCTCACCGCTTCCAAGTATAATCCAATTTGCTTCCAAATTCATTAAGTCATTTATTGCATCAGCAAAGATGTCAAACCCCTTCTGCAACACCATTCTGGAGACAATACCGATTAACGGGATATCTTTGTTAAAAGAGATATCGAAATGTTCAAGCAAAAATTTTTTATTCTTCAGCTTTCCGCTCAGATCATCAATTGAATAATTAAAAGGCAGGTGCTTGTCGGTTTCCGGACTCCAAACATCGTAATCAACCCCGTTAAGTATCCCAAACAAATCCTCCTCTCGCTGCTTTAAAACTTTCTCCAGACCAGCACCAAATTCAGCCGTTAATATTTCGTGAGCGTATGTGTTGCTTACTGTGTTTATAATATCAGAAAATGAAATTCCTGCTTTCATAAAAGAAACCCCGCCATCTTGCTCTACTGGTCCGTCAGGATAAAACAAATCGCTGCGAATTTCTGTACTATTCAGAACCGATTTCGAAAACCTTCCCTGGTAACCAATATTATGAATACTTAAGAGCGTTCCTGTTTTATCGAATGCTTTATCCCAACCGTAATTATCTTTTAGCAACAAAGGAATCAACCCGGGTTGCCAATCGTTGCAGTGAACAACATCCGGAATCCATTGTAATCTTTGTAATGTTTCGATGACCGCCTTTGAGAAAAGAATAAATCTTTCATCCTCATCAAAATCATCTGTATATATTCTATATCTATGGAAGTAATGAGGGCAGTCGATAAAGTATACATCGATGTCTGAATCAGGAAGTTTACTTTGATGAACGTGGACAGACCTTATTATTCCGTTTATCCGGATAGGCATTTCGCCAATATCCCAGCTGTATTTTAATCCGTGAAGATTTTCGTCGATAAGAAAATATTTTGGCATAAACAACTTGATATTGCAGCCAAGCTTTACAAGCTCTCGTGGAAGCGAACCGGAAACATCAGCAAGACCACCGGTTTTGGCGAAGGGGACTATTTCTGTAGAAACAAACGCGATCTTCATATTTTTATGCTTTAATTCTGCGAACAAAGATAATTATTATGTTAATCTTAATGAAAAGTGAAAACAATAAAAGCAGTTCGGGCAACAAAAAGTTTGTTAGTGATTAATTATAACAGAACAACTAGCTCTGTAACCAGAGGTCTTCGCCTAATAAATATCTGTTTATGGCGGAAGCTGCTTTTCTTCCGGCACCCATTGCCAGGATTACCGTAGCACCACCAGTAACAATATCGCCACCAGCGAACACACCAACCTTGCTCGTCCTCATCGTAGTTTCGTCAGCAACTATGTTACCCCATTTGTTGTAGTTCATATCAGGAGTGGTTTTTTGAATTATTGGATTTGAGCCATTGCCAATTGCTATAACAGCCATATCAATTGGTATGTCATACTCTGACCCCGAAACAGGAATGGGGCGCCTTCTTCCGGAGGCATCAGGTTCACCGAGTTCCATTCTTTGAAGAGTAACGGATCTTAACCAGCCATCTTTATCGCCCGTGAACTTTACCGGGTTTGACAGGAATATGAATTCAATACCCTCTTCTTTTGCATGATGGATTTCTTCTTCTCTTGCGGGCATTTCAACATCGGATCTTCTGTAAATTATATATGAGTTTTTTGCACCAAGTCTTTTTGATGTACGTACAGCATCCATAGCCGTGTTGCCACCGCCGAAGACAGCAACGTTTTTATCTTTACAATTAAACACCGGGGTATCGTATTCGGGAAAACGATAAGCTTTCATAAGGTTTACGCGGGTAAGAAATTCATTCGAAGAATAAACACCGTTGAGATTTTCTCCCGGGATGTTCAGGAAATATGGTAGTCCGGCACCAACAGCAATAAAAACAGAATCGTAACCATTTGCCAGAAGCTCATCAACAGTATCAGTAAAACCGATAACGGAGTTTGTTTTAAACTCGACCCCAAGAGCTTTAAGTGAATCGATCTCTGCTTTTACGATGGATTTGGGCAAACGAAATTCGGGGATACCATAAATTAATACTCCACCAAGATCGTGAAGAGCTTCGAATACTGTTACATCATGTCCCATTTGTATAAGATCTCCTGCACAACTTAATCCTGCGGGTCCGCTGCCAACGATAGCGACCTTTTTTCCTGTTTTGGGCTTAAGTTCTGGTTGTCTTATTCCAACCGTTTCTCTTTCATAGTCAGCAACAAATCTTTCAAGACGTCCAATCGCAACGGGTTCCCCCTTTTTCCCTGTTACACACTTGACTTCACATTGTTCTTCTTGGGGACAAACTCTTCCGCAGATTGCAGGAAGAAGATTGTCTTCTTTCAATTTAGCAGCAGCACCGAGATAGTTGCCATCTGCAACAAGAGCGATGAAATCTCCTATCTTTACTCCTACAGGACAGCCTTCTACACAACTTGGTTTAGGACATTGGATACATCGCATTGCTTCCATTTTTGCAAGCTCTTCAGTAAAACCAAGATTTACTTCGTTAAAGTTTGTTCGGCGAATACTGCTATCTTGTTCCGGCATTAACTGCCGGGGTATTTTCATTCTCTCTTTGTTACTAATTTTTCCTGACATATCTGCAAATCATTAATTTGTTGCTGTTAGTTTTTGTGATAGAGCCTTTTCACTCTCACACTCGTAATTTTTTAGCGCATCAGATTCCTGCATAAGGTAAGTCCCGTTTCTTCGTCCCAGCGTTTCGAAGTCGACTTTGTGAGCATCGAACTCCGGGCCATCAACACAAACGAAAATAGTTTTCCCATCAACTGTAGCACGACAACCACCGCACATTCCGGTACCATCGACCATAACAGGGTTAAGACTTACAACTGTAGGAATATTTTTTTCTCTTGTGACTTCGGCAACCGCTTTCATCATTGGGATCGGACCGATTGCAAGAACAAAATCTATTTTTCTTTGTTTAATTAATTCTTTTAATTTATCTGTGACAAATCCGTGCTTGCCATAGCTTCCATCATCAGTTGTAATAAAAACCTCGTCACAGATTTCCTTCATTTCTTTTTCAAGTATTACAAATTCTTTCGTCCTACCACCAATGATGGAAATAGTATGATTCCCTGCTTCTTTTAGAGCTACGGCCGTGGGATATGCGATTGCTGTCCCAACACCGCCCCCAATACTAATTGCTGTTCCGAAGTTTTCTATATGTGACGGTTTTCCAAGTGGTCCAACAACATCTGAAATGTAATCACCGGCAACAAGTGAATTTAGTTCTTTTGTCGTTTTACCTATTCCCTGGACGATAATGGTAATTGTGCCCCTGGAAGAATCGGAATCGGCAATTGTTAGTGGAATTCTCTCGCCAACCTCATTGATCCTTATAATAACAAACTGACCGGCTTTTCTTTTTTCAGCAATTTTTGGTGCAGAGATTTCAAATCTTTTTATGTTTGGGGCCAGAAACTCCGCAGAGATGATTTTATGCATATTGAATCCATTATTAATATCGAAAACCCGATACCATGAATAATGCCACTTGCTTGTCCCCCAAGAGGATTCCAAATACTTGTTTTTCAACATTTAATAATAGAATTTGTAATTTTAACAGGGAAAAGATTAATAAGACTGGCAGCGTTCTTATTTCTTAAAATGATTTTTACTATGAGTGAGAATCGATTGTCTATGTAAAGCATTTTTTATATTGACAATAAAGAACTAACCTTTCTTAGCTAGATAATCAGACGCACAAAAAAATTATTATCAATAAAAAGAGGGCTAAATGCAAACAGCAATTAAAAATCTAGATATTTTTATTGACGGCGACGATAAGAATACACCCATCATATTTGTTCACGGCTTTCCATATGATAATTCTATGTGGGACGAACAGGTAAAGGCCCTCAGTAATGAATATTATTGTGTTAGATATGACATTAGAGGATTAGGCACGTCACCCGCTGGTGACGGACAATTTACGATAGAAATGTTTGTTGACGATCTAGAAAATATTATTAATGAGTTGAAGCTCGACAGACCAATCTTATGTGGTCTGTCAATGGGCGGATATATATCGTTAAGAGCTATTGAGAGAATGCAGGAAAAATTTAATGCACTGATTTTGTGCGACACAAAATCTGCTGCTGATGACAATGAAGGTAAGGTTAAGCGAGCGGCCGCAATTAAACAAATTAACTCCGGGGACTTCGATAGCTTCGTAGAGTCATTCGTTCTTAATTGTTTTGGTGAAAAATTTGTTAGAGAGAACAATGCCGAGTATGGAAAAGTTGTTGATATATCAAGGAAGAGTAATCCACTTGGAGTTAAAGGATGCCTTTTGGCTATGGCCGGGAGAACCGATACCACCGGATATCTTCCGAAAATTAAGTTACCAACTCTGGTTATTTGTGGAAGCGAAGACAAGCTGACACCACCCGCCGTTATGGAGTTAATGACAAACCAGATCCAAAACTCAGAATTTATAATAGTAAATGGAGCCGGACATATGACACCAATTGAAAACTCCCAAATGGTCAACGAAATAATTAAAAACTTCCTTGTGAAGAATAAAATGTAAATTTAGAATCAGATTTTTATTTTCTCAGTAATAAACCAGAAAATGCATCAACATTCCGGGATTATCGATATATTAGTGGGTTCGCTGGCAGACACCTACCTGATGATCCCGATTCTTTTCGCTTTATATTTTATTCTCGAGTACTTCTCACACACAAAACAACTCGATCTTATTTCCAGGCTAAAAATTTCGGGCCCGCTTGGTCCGCTTGCCGGGACACTGCTTGGAATTATTCCACAGTGCGGAATGTCTGTATTTGTAACCACATTATTTCTCTCCCGACGTGTAACACTCGGAACTCTTGTTGCAACTTATCTTGCAACTTCAGACGAAGCTCTCCCGGTTTTAATAGCACACCGGGGGCAGGAGGAAATGATTCTGTATATAATCGGGTTAAAGTTATTAATCGGTGTGGTTTCCGGTTACGCCATTGATTTACTTTTTAGTAATAAACACTATGGGGGGGCTCCGCCCGAGGTTAAATCATCGCATGCTGTCAAAATCAAAGTTGAACTGGAAAGAACCAAATACAAAGAGATAACTCAGCACACTTTAAAACGCACGATGAGAATATTTTTTTGGGTTTTGATTGTTACCATTGCAATCTCATCTGTTCTATTTTATGCTGATTCTGATCATCTTATAAAATCGATTCAGGATCATCCGAATATCCAGGTTATTGCCGCGGCGCTTTTTGGACTGATTCCGAATTGTGCAGCCTCAATCGCAATTGCGGAAGCCTTTTTACATACAGGACTCTCATTGGGGGCAACTATTGCCGGACTAAGCACCGGTGCAGGATTTGGTCCGATTGTTCTGTTTAAAGATGGAAAATTCAGCTCTGCGCTTCAAGCGCTAGTGGTAAGTTTAGCCGCTGCCCTCTTTTGGGGCTACTTGATTAATTACTTTTTCTAGATCAAGCACCTGTTTTCTCACAATTTATAAGTACGTAAGGAATTGTTAACTTTATTGACCCTTTGTTTTCGGCAATTTTATTCAACCGTATCTCCACTTCTCTAAATATTTCTACCTGTTTCTCTTCCGGAATAAATTCTCTCCAGCTTTCTATAAAAGCTAGTTTTATTAGGAAATGATTAAACATTGTTGTTCCATTGGCAAAAGTGATGGAGAACCCATCGAAAAGAATTTCAATTATAGTAAACCCGTTGTTCTCTAATAATAACTGAAATTCTTCAACGGGCTTGCGTTTTTTATAAATATGCTTTTTCATCAAGTCGATTTCATTCTGCATGTTTTTTCTTCGAAGAACACTCTCCAAAACAGAGTAAAACTCTAACATGGTTTTATCTGTATTAAAATTGAAAATAAGCTGTGCCCCCGTTTTTGAAATTCTACTGCACTCTGCCAGTACAGATTTAAGATCGTTAACGTTATTTAAACCATTGTTACTGAAAATAAGATCGGTCAAATTATCTGGCAAAGGGATTTTCTCGGCAACACCGGAAATCATTTGGACATTAGAGACCCCATATATTTCAATTTTTGTTTTGACCCTTTGGACAGCTGCTTCCCAAGGATCTATTCCGTAAACCTTGCAGGAATCGCCGAGCCTCATTGCTACCTCAAGCAGAGGAAAACCCAGACCAGAACCAATATCCAGAGCGGTAATATTTTTACGATAGTTAATTTTATCAAGAAGCCTTAATCCAAATGGGGCTGACCACAATGGCAATTCGTCAATTACAGAAACAACCTCGCTGTCATTAAGATTACAGTTCGTTTTTAAGTAATTATCCATAGACTCACTTTATAATTTCAAAGATTGATTGCATCAATATACTTTTTAATGTACTCATCAATTTTCTTTAATCGGTATTGCATAATGTATCGAGGGTGTTCAAGCACTACTATCCTTCTAAAAAAGTTATGCTCTTCATTAATGTTGGAAAAGTACTCGGCGTTTTTCTTCCCAAGCAAAATTGCGAGGTCTCTGTGTGCACCAAAATCAATTTGAGATTGTATAGTTTGAACAATTTCCGGCTTTAACTTTTCAGCAAGCGCTTTGTCATCGTAGTAATTATAATTCTTTCCGTTTTTTGTTATTGCAAATGGATAAAGCGCAGTGAGAAAAACATTTGAGAAAAATTTCCCTACCCCACCGAATCTTTCCACGACGGCGTAAATGAATTTACTTGAAAGTTCTTTTCTTGTACCGAGATCATTTTCTATTTTGCAATTTTCTCTTAAAGCTACAGGATCCGTAAAAGAAATTCCTGTCAATCCGCCACCAAACCTGCCGGGGTTTATCCCGATGATAAATAGGCGTTTCCTGTCATCGTTATAAAATTTTGTATAAAACTTTTTAACGATCTCCTTTACTTTATCCGATTTATATGGGTTTAATAATTCAACACCGGGATTTATTATGTCAGATGTGTTGAGATTACAAAAATATTTATTGGCTCTATTTGAAAAAAACATAAGAAAGATTACCGAGAATTCACAATTTATTAAGAATTCTAATTGTGGATTTAAATTTGTCTAATACATGTTTAATAGAATGTCACCGAGCAATCAGACTTCACCTCGTTAACACAATTAAACATAACGCTAAAAATTTTCGTTAGACTTCCAGTGGAATATTCAAGCACACTATCTTTACTCCAAGATATGTTGGTATACTTTTAATAGTGTATTTAATACCAGTATTTCAGGTCTGAGGTAATTATTGTAATAATGGAAATTATTATTCATAAGCTCGAATAATTTTTCTCTGTCGTTTAGTAAAATTGATATCTTCTCTAAGAGTTCGTCTTCATTATTAAAAGCAAGATAATTCTTACCCATCTCAAAATCGCCCGGGACCTCATACTTCAAAGGTTCTGATACTATTGCCCGTGAAGCTGCGACGTACTCTCCAACTTTCCATCCAATTGAATCATGCAAACCTGTTGTTGCTATGCAAATATTGTGGTCTTTAATAGTATTAATAAAAGTTTTCTTTTCTGTTATATGAAGAGGCACCACCAAATCTTTTGCTACGGCGAGCGAGTATCTATCTCTTTGCAGGCCACCAAGAAAAAGCTCACCGAATTCTTTTTTGCATACCTTAATACAATTTATCCGAAAATTATTAATCTTCTCTATCTCGATATTAAAACTCTCACTATACTTAACATTGGGTCCCCATATTTTTGCTAAGAAAAGAATTTCGCTTCGTTTGTTAGGAAGCGGATAAAATTCAAAATCTCCGCTAGGCCGGGAGGAGGATCTTAAGTTAAAATGTTTTGAAATAATGGGGCTGGCTTTAATTAAACCCATTAATCTTTCCTTTAAATTAAAAGAAAAACGATCTGCTGATTTAACATTGTAGTTGAAACCCAGTGGATAAACAAAACAATTATTAGGAGAATACTCAACCAACTGTTTTTGATAGCTTCTTTTAAAGTAAAAATCTGCGACGACGCTTTTTTTAAAGTGAATTAGGTTCTCTTCGATCGAGCCGCTTATCCAGTTCAACCCATCTAAAGTATCATAAATTATCTTATGCTTGTCATTGATTATTACGGTTAACAGTGGGATGGTTTTATTACCGGGGGTTGGTTTTATGGAAATTTTAAGAAGTCCCAGCCCTCTTAATTTTTCGAATCCATCATATATTTGTGATAAATGCGGACTTGGGAAATAATGTATTTCGCACCTGAATAGTGGCTTCAATATTCGCCCTGTCTTAGTTATTTATTCTGCATTGGTATTTGACTCATGCCTAACAATAAAAACGCTCTCCGAATTATATTTTAAGATAAGTCGACAGCATCAATTTGTTAGATACTAGTATGCGACAGAATATTTTTTTGCGAACAGCGATAATTTTACACATGTTTTATTATAATATTGCAAACATAAGTATATACGAAAACAATTATTGAAACTTCAGGTAAATTCATTAGCTATAAATCGTGGATGATTTTTGTACCATATTCTAAAGGTTTATTACTAAACCACTTCAAGACTTGGTACATAATATAAGGTATTTTGCAAAGTTTACCGAAGGGAAATTTGGATGAGGTTCTGCAAGAACCGGCGAGCAAAATGTTTGTTAAGTGAGCCGTGTATTAGCAAGAGTGGGATGTACCGATCGAACGGAGCGAGGAGGACAGCCCAATGCCAACCTGTAACATTATTGTAATTCTTTAACAATTTTTTTCCCAAGAACTATTATTGGCTTTGGTAAATGTAATTTGGCAGCAAATTTATATATGCTTTTTAATAAAAAAATATATCTATTTCTGAAGCGATCCTTTAAGGAGTTTTGTTCCACCTTTTGAGCAAAAGTAGTTGAATTAATAAGTTTAATATTTTTGAATTGTTTGGATTTATAAATATGGTCAGCTACAACCTTCTTTGGACCTTCCAAACCAAGAGTATCATGAAAAGCCATTATTCCGCCATTTAAAACTTTAGGAAACCACAAATCAAAATCTAATTTTACAAACTCATATTTATGTGCTCCGTCAATAAAAATAAATTCAATTGGTTTATTAAAATCCTTAGCGGCTTCTTCAGAGGTTTTAACAAGTGGAACAATTATGTCATCCACTTTTGCATTTTGAATATTAGTCTTAAACTCTTCAAATGTACATACCTTTTCATTTTCTTTTTGATCTTCTGAAGAACCCGTATGTGGATCAATTGCATAAATTTTTACTTTATTTCCGCTCTTACTGCCATTACCAATCCAAATTGTAGATTTGCCCTTATAAGAACCAATTTCAACAATTACTCCATTTCCTTTACAATTCTTTGCAAGATAATATAATGCTTCTCCCTCGCCATCAGTAAGCCAACCATCGACGTTATCTACAAAATTTTTTGTTTCTTTAATATTCATAATCCTTATTTCTCGAAATTATAAACCATACCATTTTATGCCGGTATTGGGAGGGTTCACATAACTTCTCTAACAAAGCAATATTGCGTTGTCATAGATTTTATTTGTATCACCTTATGAATCATTTAAAAGCCCTTTTGTTTTCTACTTCTAAAATATGTTCACTTTTATTTAGTACAAAATCAAGAGGATTTCTTGTACCTGCCGCTACTATCTCCTTTGATTGGAATTCTTTAAGACAAAAATTCTCAGTAAAAGGCAACAGAATAATCCACAAACATTCCGTTTTCATAATTAAACTTCGCACTGAAAAACGTATCTTCAAATAACCAGGGAATGAATATTTTATCGCCGTCCCAAAGATTTATTTCTGTAAGTCTATGGTTTGGTATCCACTCAAGACTTCCTTCCGGGGAATCAATAAGTTCACCTTCAAATTCGTCAGCAGTAAACAGGAAAACATACCAATCATCTTTTCCATCAAATAATGGGAAGGTGATAAAACCCCGCATTTTTATTGACTTTACTTTAAGTCCGCTTTCTTCTTCAATTTCTCTCACCGCACATTCTTCTGGAGATTCTCCCGGCTCGAATTTACCACCGAGTCCGTTCCATTTCCCTTTGTGAAAATCGTTTTGCTTTTTATTTCGATATATCATTAGTGTGGAGTTGTTCTTTTTGTCAAAAACATAACAAAGGGTTGCAAGTTTCATATTATCCTTAATAATTTTATTTGCCTGTCCCAAAATAAGGCTTTGACGGAAATAAGTATTTGCAGATTTAAAAGGAAATTTTATCTTTTGACATAATAAAAATTTCATTGTGTACGAAATAATTATTACAAAGATTAAATCATATTTTTGAAAACAACTGAAAAATAAACTTAACAGTGGAGAAATGTTTGATGGAAATTAATGAAAGGGAATTTGTTGAATCATCCCTAAAAGAACAGCCATTTAGACGGCGAATCAAATGGGACGAAGATCATTATTCTATTAATGCCGCCAAGAAAAAAAAGAAAGACGACGATGATTTTGATGATGAAGAGAAAAATGACTTTTTCGAAGAGGAAGAGGAAGGTGAGAATCCATTCGACATTGAACCAACGGAAGATGATTTAGTTGAAGATGAATTCCCTGATGATGAGGATGATTTGTTTGACGACGATGACGACGATACTTATCACTAAATTTTAAGTTCCCAGGTATAGCTTTCCGAGCAAGTACTTTTTAACATAGTCGGTTACACCATCTTCGAGGCTTGTGCTTGAAGCTGCGTAACCGGCTTTTTTTATTTTTTCCATTTTTGCTTCGGTGAAATACTGATATTTATCTCGCAGATGTTGTGGCATATCGATATATTCAATGTTTACCGGTTTGTTCGTAGCTTTGAATATTGATGTAACAAGATCATTCCAGGTTCTTGATTTTCCTGTTCCAACATTAAATAACCCATTAACGTTTGACCTATCGAGAAAAAACAACGTCATTTCAACAGCGTCTTTTATATAAATAAAATCGCGTAGCTGTTCGCCATCTTTGTACTTTGAATTCATTGATTTAAACAACCTTACTTTTCCCGTATCACTAATCTGCCCAAATGCTTTGTGAACTACCGAGCGCATATCTCCTTTGTGAAATTCATTCGGACCATAAACGTTGAAGTATTTCAAACCAACTATTTTTTTAAAGGCATCGTTCTTCTTGGCCCAAAGATCAAACAATTGTTTTGAATAGCCGTACATATTTAATGGTCGGAGAGTTTCAAGCTTGTTCTCGTCATCACTAAACCCAAGCGAACCATCTCCATAAGTAGCTGCGGAAGAAGCGTATATGTAACGAATCCCTTTATCAAGACAATATTTTGCAAGTTCTTTTGTGTACAAATAATTATTGGAGAAAAGGAAATCTGCGTCTTTTTCAGTTGTTGATGAATTAGCTCCCATATGGATTATTGAATTTATCTCAAAAGGAACCTCGTCATCAAGCACCATCGAAATAAATTCATCTTTGTGAATAAAATCATCAAACTTAAGTGAAACAAGGTTTTTCCATTTTTCATCCGATCCAAGCTCATCGACCACAATTATTTTTGTTTCTCCCAGCTCATTTAACCGCCACACGACTGCGCTCCCAATGAAGCCGGCACCGCCAGTAACTACTATCATACTGTAAAATCCTTTGTTTTTTACACAAAGCAATTTAGCTATATTTGCCCGGGATTTAAAGAAAATGATGACTAGCTGTTTATTGTTTGGCTAATTCTTCCATTGACAAAGCATCAATAATTCATATATTTAAACCAGTTTTTATAAGTTCTTTTATAAATTTAATTCTTATCGAGAACGGCGTAGGGAACAGGCCCGTTGATGCCGTAGCAGCCGGTTCGGATTTTTCCGGATGTCGGGTGCTAAATCCTGCCTTCCACATCTGTGGTGGGAAAGATGAGATGAAGATTAGTTTTATACCTCTTCATATCATCTGATGAGGTTTTTTCATTTTAAAGAAAGAAATATGAACTCAACAGTTGAAACATTTAAAAAATTATTGGCGGAAAGAATTCTTGTTCTAGATGGTGCAATGGGTACTATGATCCAGCATCATAATTTAAGCGAAGAAGATTTTCGTGGCGAGCGTTTTAAAAATCATACGCATGACCTGAAAGGCAATAACGACCTTCTCTCAATTACCCAACCAGAAATAATAAAAGGAATTCATCGGGCTTATTTTGAGGCCGGGGCTGATATTATTGAGACAAATACTTTTAACGGAACCCCAATCTCACAGGCGGATTATCACACAGAGCTCCTTACTTATGAAATAAATTTTGAATCCGCAAAAATTGCAAAGAAAGTTGCTGAAGAATTCAACAAAAAGAATCCGAACAAACCAAGATTTGTTGCGGGGGCTCTTGGTCCAACCAACAAAGCACTTTCTCTGTCACCAAATGTAAATGATCCAGGCTACCGCGCAGTAACTTTTGATGAAATGGTTAATGCCTATTACGAGCAAACCCGCGGACTTGTCGATGGTGGTGCAGATATCATTCTTATTGAAACCATTTTCGACACGCTTAATTCAAAAGCCGCAATAATAGCGGTTCAAAAGTATCTCGACGAAAAAGGAAGTGAACTTCCGTTGATGATCTCCGGGACAATTGTTGACCAAAGCGGAAGAACATTATCCGGACAAACTGTAGAAGCGTTTTACATTTCTGTTTCCCATGCAAAAAATCTTTTAAGCATTGGATTAAATTGTTCACTTGGTGCAAAACAGATGCGTCCCTTCGTTGAAGATCTCTCAAACATTTCAGATAAGTTTTTATCTGTTTATCCAAACGCAGGATTACCAAACGAAATGGGTGGCTACGACGAAACACCGAAAACGATGGCAACCGTACTTGATGATTTTCTTAAAAGTGGATTTGTAAATATTGTCGGTGGATGCTGTGGTACAACTCCTGATCACCTAAAAGCAATTGCTGAAATTGTAAAACATCACAAACCAAGAGTTCCTAAAAAACAGGAAACATATTTAAGGTTAAGTGGACTTGAACCAGTAATACTTCGTCCCGACTCTAATTTTATGAATATAGGCGAAAGAACAAATGTGACTGGTTCAAAGAAGTTTGCTCGACTGATTAAAGAAAATAAATATGATGAAGCTCTTTCTGTTGCTCGCGATCAGGTTGAAGGTGGTGCACAGGTTCTTGATATTAATATGGACGAAGGGATGCTGGATTCTGAAGCAGCGATGACAAAGTATATTAATCTATTGGAAGTTGAACCTGATATCGCGAAGCTTCCTATAATGATTGATTCTTCAAAATGGTCTGTTATAGAAACAGGATTAAAATGTTTACAGGGAAAGGGAATTGTTAATTCAATTTCTCTTAAAGAAGGAGAAGAGGTATTTAAAGAACATGCAAGAAAAGTTTTAGGCTACGGTGCTGCTGTTATTGTAATGGCTTTCGATGAAAAAGGACAGGCAGACACTCTTAAAAGACGAATTGAAATATGTAAACGTGCCTATAATATTTTGGTTAACGAAGTTGGCATTGCTCCACAGGATATAATTTTTGATCCAAATATTCTTGCCATTGCAACCGGAATTGAAGAACACAATAATTACGCTGTTGATTA
>JAPHUI010000175.1 GCA_026193755.1 Ignavibacteriaceae bacterium
ATTTCAGTCTGATATTACTGTAATTCCGATAGTGAAGGGAGATACAAAATCTTTTTCAATTGCTGCTGCTTCTATTCTTGCAAAAGTTACTCGCGACCGACTAATGAAAAATCTTGCTCTTGAATACCCACATTATTTATGGGAGAAGAATAAAGGGTATCCAACGAAAGAGCATAGGGAAATTATCAAGCAAATTGGTCCGAGCCCGATTCACCGGAATACTTTTCTTAAAAAAGTTTTATCGGAACAACAAATCCTGGAATTCAGAAATATTGAAGAAAAAGTTGAGCAAGAATGAATCTTGACAGAAAGGAACTGGCAAAGAGAGGCGAAGAACTTGCAGCAAAAATACTTACGGACAAAGGTTTTGAAATAATTGAACGTAATTACAGATACGGACACGGTGAAATTGATATAATAGCAATTGATCCAAAAGATGGATGCACTGTTTTCGTTGAAGTAAAAGCAAGACAAAATCTTGAATATGGTGAACCCGAATACGCTATCACTAAAAACAAACAGAAACAAATAAGAAAAATAGCGGAACTATATCTCTATGATAAAGAGATTAAAGAGATTGACTGCCGTTTTGATGTATTTGCTATTCTATTCCAGGATTTAAACAATCCAGTTGTTAATCATTACGAAAATGCATTTTAGAATTCTTAATAAGTAGTTTCAAATCAATTTATAGAAGATTATTGGGTTAATTTTAATTTTTTGATTAAGTACAAATAGTCTTTGAATTTCTATTCACAATCATTTTCCATATTTTTGGTTACTATTAAACCTTACTTGCTGAAGGTGATTATGATCAATCATAAAACTAAAGATCTCAATTGAATAACACATCAACAACCGGTAAACTATTCGATACAACGGAAAAAAGATTAACCGAATTTTTTAATATGCTTGGCGGCTTAACAAGTTTTTCCGTCCGTTTTATTAAAGAAGTATTTTTACCGCCATATGAAGTAGAACAAATAAGAAAGCATATGATCGAGTTGGGAATGAAAACACTGCCAATCGTAGGAGTTACTGGCTTCATAATCGGATTAGTTATGGCAATGCAGCTAAGTCCGGTACTTAAACGATTTGGCGCAGAAGCATTTCTTCCTGGTTCGGTTGGAATTTCTATCGTGCGGGAGCTTGGACCGGTTATTTGTGCTTTAATTTTTGCAGGCCGGGTTAGTTCCGGTATCGGTGCTGAACTGGGGTCAATGCGTGTTACAGAGCAGATTGATGCAATGGAGGTTTCCGGTGTAAATCCGTTTAGGTACCTTGTAGTTACAAGAATTTTTGCGACCACTTTTATACTTCCTATCTTAACGGTATATGTAATTTTCATCTCCTTGATTGGTGCTTACATTGCAGTTGTGCTTGTACAGAATATGACCTGGGCATATTATTTGGACAGGGTAATCTTTTCTGTAGAGTTTGGAGATGCAATTCCCGGCGTCGCAAAAACATTTGTGTTTGGATACATTGTAGGATTAGTTGGAGCGTACAAAGGTTATACTGCAGAAAATGGTACTGAAGGAGTTGGAAAAGCTTCAACTAGTGCTGTGGTTGTTTCTTCGTTGCTAATTTTAATTTTTGATATGGTGCTTGTGAAATTAACTCTTTGGATTTGGCCAACGGTGAAGTGATGGTCGAAATTAAAGATTTACATAAATCTTTTAACAGTAATGTTGTTCTCGACGGTGTTTCTTTCAATGTTACTGAAGCTGAGAATATGGTTGTATTTGGTAGAAGCGGAACAGGTAAAAGCGTACTTTTAAAATGTATGATCCGCTTGATGGATCCGGATGCCGGCGATGTGTTTATTCAGGGTAAAGATGTTCTTAAATTAGAGCTTAAGGAGCTGAATGAACTGAGAAAAAATATAGGTTTCCTTTTTCAGGGATCGGCTCTATACGATTCGATGAGTGTTAGAGAAAATCTTGAATTTCCGCTTATCAGAAATTTTGATCTGGATCAGAAGGAAATTGACGAAAGAATTCATTTTGTGCTGGAAGCTGTTTCCCTTCTTGAAGCTATCAACAAAATGCCATCAGAATTATCTGGCGGAATGAGGAAGAGAATCGGTCTTGCAAGATCAATAATTACTAAACCGAAACTTATGCTTTATGATGAACCTACTACCGGACTGGACCCAATTACCTCAAAAGAAATAAGTGTATTAATTACTGAACTGCAACACGCTTTGAAAATGACCTCGATTGTTGTTACACACGATCTGTTATGTGCAAAAATTATCGCAGATCGGGCAATTGTACTAAATGAGGGAAAAATAGTAAAAGAAGGAAGTATAAACGATCTTACTACATCGGAAGATCCTTTACTTAAAAACTTTTTTAGTGATGAAATAATTGAACATAAAGGGAGTATGAAATGAAAGGCGGAATATCTGGCGCAAAGCTTGGCATATTTATCTTTATCGGAAGTACCCTTCTTGTAATTGGAATTTTTATGTTGGGAAACAAGGAAGCCTTGTTCAAACCAACCTTTACTGTAAAAGCCTATTTCCATAATATAGAGGGTTTGAGAAACGGTGCACCTGTAAAATTAAGTGGTATTGATGCAGGTGCTGTGCAGAATATTAAAGTAGTTGGAGACTCCGTAAGTTTAATAGAAGTTAAGATGCGGTTGCTCAAAGAGATTAAGCATTTCATTAGAGTTGATACCCAGGCAGAGATTCAAACAGAAGGGCTGGTTGGAAATAAATTTGTTTCTCTTAAAATAGGTGACAGTAAAGCAGAGCAGGTGCAAGATGGTGGTGTTATTCTCGCAAAAGAACCAGTCAGCTTTGCTGATATAATACAGGAAACACAGGGAATAATGGGTTATACAAAAGAAATGACAAAGGATCTGGCAGATATAATTAGTAAAATAAATGCAGGTGAAGGAACCATCGGAAAAGTTTTTAATGATGATGCTCTTTATTATGCAGCGACCAATCTTACACAATCTGCCGAAAAAAGTCTTAGTTCTATAACGGATGAACTTAATATTATAACAGAACAATATAGAACTCTTGGTTCCGATGTGGCTTCTGCTGTAGAAAATATAAATAACGTGGTTACAGGATTAGATACAGTGCTTGGCAATGTCTCAGCAGGGAAAGGTGTTCTCGGTTCACTTTTAGTTGAAGGAACCGACGCAGATTCAAATTTTCAGTCTTTAATCTTAAATCTTAAAGAAATATCCGAGAACTCTAAGAATGCCGCAGTTAGCCTTTCTGAAAATATGGAAGCACTGAAACACAACTGGTTATTTAAAAGTTACTTCGAAGAAAGGGGATACTGGGATTCACCTGAATATGAAAAGGAAATAGACCAAAAGACAAAGGAGCTTAACGAAAAAATTGAGCTTCTGGATAAAAAGATTGAGGAGTTAAAATCTTTAGAAACAGATAATAATTAGGTTTTCTTTCCAAATTTGTAATTTCTCAACCATTGGGGAATTTGACATCAAAGAATAAAAATTATAAATTTATTCCGAAATTTATCCCTAACCAGAATTGGAGGCAGCAATAATGAAAATTATAAGAATGAATCCATTGGGAAATGAAACCAGCGGAAAGACCGCAGCATTCTTTGATGTTCAAACCGATGATGGAATAATCCTGAAAGGATTCCGGCTGGTAAATGGTTCCAACGGAATTTTTATGTCTTCTCCCGACCAAAAAGGAAAAGATGGTAAGTACTATGAAACTGTCACTCTTCCAAAAGAAATGAAATCTGAACTTGAGAAGGTCGCGCTTGAGGAGTTTAATAAAATGCCCAAATAGAGTTTACTTCCTCTGTTTTAATAATTTGAGGTGGTCACGAACTAAATCGTGACCATTCTTATTTTAACTAAAGTTTTCTAATATTTATACTTACATTTTCCCCTCTCCTGTATCAAATAAATTCTTAAATTAACAGTCTGGAATCTTAATTCATTCTCCGTTACTCTTTTTAAATAGATTTACAAATGGCTGAAAAGAAAGTAAATGCAAACCACAAAAAAATAGTTGTCAAAGGCGCACGTGAGCACAACCTTAAAAACCTCAGCTTTGAGATTCCGAGGAACAAGCTGGTTGTGTTTACAGGTGTAAGCGGAAGTGGTAAATCTTCGCTGGTCTTTGATACGATATATGCAGAAGGACAAAGAAGATATGTTGAAAGTCTTTCTTCGTATGCTCGGCAGTTTTTAGAAAGAATGAACAAACCTGATGTTGACTTCATCCAGGGAATTTCTCCCGCGGTTGCAATTGAGCAGAAAACAGTTGTCCGTAATTCCCGCTCGACTGTCGGAACAACCACAGAAGTTTATGATTATCTTCGTCTTCTTTTTGCAAGAATTGGAAAGACAATCTGCTTTCAATGCGGAAAAGAAGTAACAAGAGCAACCACCACCACAGTAGTTGACTGGCTGGAAAATCAATCCGATGGTACAAAATTTTATCTGGGCTTTCCGCTTCATCAGCACGAAGGACATACAGCAAAAGAAGAAGTAGAACATTTAAAAAAGCGAGGGTTTTTTAGAATATATAATGGTAAAAAGTTAATTGATTTGAATGAAGAGAAAAATTCTGTTAAAGGGGCAAAAGATATCCGTGTAATCATTGAAAGATTCAAGACTGAAAAAGGAAAAATTCGTGAGAAATTATCTGACTCGATTGAAGTAACATTCAAAGAAGGTGAAAACAGACATATCATCATCAATGCCGAAACTGGTGAAGAAAAAGAATTCAATAAATATTACGAATGCTGCGGAATAAGATACGAAGAACCCGAACCGAGATTTTTCTCTTTTAACAATCCGTTTGGTGCCTGTCCCGTTTGTCAGGGATTCAGCAAAACAATCGGTATTGATATGAACCTTGTAATTCCCGATCCGAACCTGAGCATTATGGATGGAGCTATTGCACCATTCCGGGGAGCTAAATATAGTTCCTTTTTGAGGGATTTAGTTCAGAATGCAAAAGCGTTTAAAATTCCACTTAACATTCCTTTCAAACAATTAACAGAAAATCAGGTTGAACTGGTTAAAAAAGGTTTTGGCACGTATCTCGGAATAGATGGCTTCTTTGCAAAACTGGAGCAGAAGACTTACAAGATGCACGTGCGTGTTATGTTAAGCCGATTTAGAGGTTACACCCTTTGCAGTGCTTGTAAAGGTTCACGACTGCGAAGAGAAGCGTTGCAGGTGAAGATTGTAGGCAAATCTATTTATGATGTCGTTTCACTTCCGATTGAACATTCATTAAAGTTTTTTGAAGAGCTAAAACTTTCCGATTATGATCTTCTGATCGGCGAAAGAATTCTTAAAGAGATTATTAAAAGATTAAAGTTTTTAAACGATGTCGGTATTGGTTATTTAACAATGGACCGTTTGAGCAGCACACTTTCTGGGGGAGAAACACAAAGAATAAATCTTGCAACTTCGCTGGGTTCATCACTTGTTGGAACACTATACGTTCTTGATGAACCAACAATCGGACTTCATCCAAGGGATAACAACAGATTAATCCAGCTTCTGAAAAACCTTCGTGATATTGGAAACACAGTACTGATTGTCGAGCATGATCCGGAGATGATGCATAATGCTGATCTGATTTTTGATATGGGACCAAGAGCAGGAATAAACGGTGGAGAAATTATTACATCGGGAACGGTTGATAATATATTAAAAAGTGAAAATTCTCTAACAGGAAAGTACCTTTCAGGGAAGATGAAAATTCCACTTCCGAAGAAAAGAATTACTAAGAAAACAAAAAGCATTGAAATCATCGGTGCGAAAGAGAACAACCTGAAAAATCTTACAATCGAAATTCCTTTAAACAGATTTGTTGTAATCACCGGAGTAAGCGGTTCAGGGAAAAGCACTCTTATCCACGATGTGCTTTATGCCGGAGTTGCAAAGTATTTTGGAATGGCACCTTCACACATAGGTAAGTTTGATGATATAACAGGTGCAAAATACATTGACGCGATAGAAATTGTTGACCAATCACCAATTGGCAAATCACCCAGATCGAATCCTATTAGCTATGTAAAAGCATTTGAACAAATCCGTGAGCTTTTTGCATCAACTCATCAGGCAAGAGCCAGAGGTTACAAACCAGGATATTTTTCTTTCAATGTTCCCGGGGGAAGATGCGAAACCTGCCAGGGCGATGGTTATATTAAAGTAGAAATGCAGTTTCTTGCAGATCTTTATTTAAAATGTGAAGATTGTGAAGGAACCCGATTCAAAAAAGAGATAAGAGAGATTACATACCATGGTAAAAATCTGGTCGATGTTCTTGAAATGACTGTCGATGAAGCTTTGTTGTTCTTTAAAGATCATAAAAAGATAGAAAAGATTCTACAGGTGCTTTCTGATGTTGGTTTGGGCTACATCAAACTGGGACAACCGTCAAATACTCTTTCTGGAGGTGAAGCACAAAGAGTAAAACTTGCGTCGCATCTTGTAGCAAGTAAAGATAATAAGCATACTCTTTTTATTTTCGATGAACCGACAACAGGACTTCACTTCGATGATATTTCCAAACTGCTCAATTGCTTTAATATGCTTGTTGAGAGGAATAATTCCGTTGTAATTATTGAACACAATCTTGATGTAATCAAGTGTGCGGATTATGTAATTGATCTTGGCCCCGAAGCCGGAGAAAAGGGAGGAGAAGTTGTTGCAACCGGCACTCCCGAAGAAATTATTGAAGTAGAAAATTCGTGGACAGGGAAGTATTTGAAGGAGTATTTGAATGGAGTATAATTTTCTTAATGTATCTTAGTGCCCTTTGTGTCTCAGTGGTGAAGAAGTATTATAACCACATAGACACATAGAACACAAAGGCATATTAAGTTTTCACAACCACCTTCCCGATTGATCTGCCTGTTTGAAAATACTTTAACGCTTCTATTAAATTCTTGAATGAAAAAACTTTCCCGATATAAGGTCGCTTTAGTTCCATTTTCAAAATTTGTTCAGCCATAACTCTTAAATCATCCGGTCTGTCCCATAAATAAATAAGATTAAAACCCATGATAGATTTGTTCACATTTGAAAGTGAAAGTGGATCAATTTTCGGTCGAAATAAATATTTAGGAATTAACTTCAAAAACTCTGGTCGTGGTGAATGGGACATAAATTGTGCTCCGCCGTAAATAATTATTCTTCCGGATGGCGCCAAAGCATTGAAGCTTTCTTCAAAAATTTTCCCACCGATCGATTCGAGCACAATGTTAAGTTTTCTATCTTCTAATATGTGCTGGAGTTTTTTACTAAAATTGCTACTACGGAAAATAATTTCATCATATCCTTCATTAATCAAAAAATTTCTTTTCGATTCCGAACCGATTGTTCCGATTGTAAAAGCATTAAATGTTTTGGCAATCCTGTTTGCATAAATTCCGACACCGCCGGCAGCACTGTGAATTAGCACGGTATATTCCTGTTTAATATTGCCAAGCTCAACAAGTGAGTAATAAGCCGTGAGTGATTGGACTATAAAAGCAGCGCCTTCTTCAAAACTCCAGTCATCTGGCAATTGGATAACGTAATGGTGATCTATATTCAAGTGAGTTGTATAAGCACCAAAGCGAATTGCACCCATAACTTTGCTACCGATTTCAAAATCCTTAACATCCTTCCCTTTTTTTACAATTATTCCCGAATATTCTAAACCTGGAATATAGCTCCCTTTGGGAGTTGCACTGTAAAGTCCCTGAATAGCGAACAGATCAGCAAAGTTCAGCCCAATCGCTTTTACTTCAATTGTTACTTCATTCTCCTCAGGTTCGGGGAGTTTTTCTTCAACCAGCTTAATATTATTAAGAGAGCCGGCTTTGCTTATGCGGAAAGATTTTCTTCTCATAACATTATAGATAAAAGTTTTAATAAATTTGTGTACTGAATATATAGCAACTTGGTCATTTATTTCCTCAAAAATCGGGATAGTCAGATGAAAAAGATATTTCTAACCTTAAATATTTTTTTACTTTTCTTACCAATTTTCAATCAAGCCCAGACTAATTATTACGGAGTTGATTTAGACACTGTAAAAGCTCAGAAGTATGATATGGGTAAAATGTGGACGTTTGAAAATCCACCCCTCGATTACTTTGAAAAGATCTACAATTTCAAACCTTCTCAGGAATGGGTGAATAAAGTTAAAAAGTCCGCCTTAAAATTTGGTGGTGGATGTTCAGCATCATTTATTTCTGAAGATGGTTTAATAATGACAAACCATCACTGCATTAGAAGTATCTTACGAGACTTAAGTACTGAAAAGGAAGATTTATTAAAATATAAGTTTTATGCTGAGACTCTGGAAGATGAGAAAAAGATTCCAAATTTATCTGTAAGTCAGTTAATGGTGATAGAAGACGTTACAGATGAGATTCAATCAGTAATGAATGAAGTTGAAACAGATTCTGAAAAAGTTTTAAGAAAAGATGAAAAAATTGAAGAGATAAAGGAAAGATTTTTAAATCTTAATCCTGATCTAGAATATAAAGTTGTTTCACTCTATTATGGAGGGAAATACTCTTTATATGGATATAAAAAATATGATGACATAAGATTGGTCTTTGCACCTGAGCTTATGGTTTCCAAGCTGGGTGGTGATTATGATAATTTTACTTACCCGCGTTACGGTTTGGATTGTGCATTCCTTCGTGCATACGAAAATGATAAGCCAATAAAAACAAATTATTTTTTTAATTGGAACATTGAACCAATCTATGAAGATCAACCTGTGTTTGTAGTTGGAAATCCGGGTAGCACGAACAGGCTTTATACAATAGCTCAACTTGAATATTTACGCGATTACCGTTATGGTTTGCAAACTCCAATGCGTAAAGATATGTATAAAGTTTATGATGAATTAGTTGCAGAAACCAAAGCAGAAGATATGAAATTAGTTGCCACATTATTTAATGTCGGGAATGGATTAAAAGTTTACAAAGCAACTTACGAGGCTCTTCAGGATCCATATTTTATTGCTAGAAAAAAAGATTTTGAAAAAAAGTTTAAACAGGCAGTTCAGTCAAACCCAGAATTAAATAAAAAATACGGAAATATTTGGAACGAAATTGCCCACAACAGACAAGAGGCTTCTAAGTATGCGAAGGAAATTTTTGCGTTAACCATTAGCTCTTTGTATTCACCTAAATATCTGTTTATAGCCAGAGATCTTGCAAACCTCGCTGAACATCTTAAACTTCCCGAAACTGAAAGAGGTGATAATTATAAGGATGAAAAACTGGATAGTACGATTGAAAATATTTTTCCTAAAGATTTTAATAGAGAACTTGAGGATAAAAAACTTGTTGTACAATTGAATGTAATCAAAGATAATTTAGCCTTGGATAATCCTTTGTATCAGCTGATGCTTGATGAAAAGGAAGTAATTGAAGCCGCTGGTAGTCTTCTTACACATTCAAAAATAACAAATAAAGAAGATGTGATTAAGCTGGCAAATTCCGGTGCTGAAGTAATTCTTAATTCTGAAGATACTTTTATCAAATTTATTTTAAATTCAAGAGAAAGACTGGAAGAACTGCAAACCATCAACAAAAAGCTTGACGATACAGATGAAATCGATAATCAACTACTTGGTGAAGCACTTTATAAAATTTATGGTGATGCCATACCTCCTGATGCAACTGGCACATTGCGTATTTCGGATGGGATAGTTAAAGGATATGATTACAACGGAACACGAGCTCCGATAAAAACGACTTTTTATGGTTCGCTTGACAGATATTATTCATTCAATAAAAAGTTTCCTTTTAACCTGCCCGCATATTGGGAAGATTTACCCAAAGATTTTAATCTCTCAACAACTCTTGATTTTGTTAGCACTTGTGATATTATTGGTGGAAATTCAGGAAGTCCCGTTATAAATACCAATGCTGAAGTGGTTGGTCTTGCGTTTGACGGTAATATGGAAAGCCATTCCGGGAAGTTCATTTATACAACCGAAAAAAACCGGACCGTTGCAGTTAGTGCACAAGG
>JAPHUI010000040.1 GCA_026193755.1 Ignavibacteriaceae bacterium
TTCACCTAAAACAAATCCAATATTTGCATCAACAAAACATACATCATTTAAGCTGTTTCCTTGTGGTAACGGGTTTTGCCAGAACCAACCTTCCTGTGCAATCAATGAGTCATTCAATAGTAAAAGAATAAATCCGAAAATGAATATTGATTTCGTAATAATCCTCAATTGCTTATTTCATTACCATATATTCTCCTAAGCTTTAGCGAAGGAGAACCATTTTTTTAATTTGAACGAAATTACCAGCCTGTAATTTGTAGAAATACACTCCAGTCGGGATTTGTGTACCGTTAAAATCAACTTCGTAAGTACCTGCTAGTTTTTCTTCGTTAACAAGTGTCGCAATTTCATTTCCTAATATATCATAGACTTTTAGTGTCACTAACCCACCCCTCGCCCTTCCCAGGAAGGGATTACCCGATGCCGGGATTATGAATTTAATTTTTGTTGTGGGATTAAAAGGATTTGGGTAATTCTGCTCTAATGAAAATTCTGACGGTGAACTAATTTCTATTTCGATAATATTTGAATATTTGAATGAACCATCAAAATCAACTTGCTTTAGTCTGTACTGATAAGTTCCAGTATTGACATTTTCATCAATGAAAGAATAATTCATTGGTTCTGTTGTTGTTCCATTACCATCTACGAATCCAATTAACTCCCAACCTTGGTGACTGGGCGTAGTCGAAGATGAAGCCCGTTCAATTTCAAAACCTTTATTATTCGTTTCTGTCGCTGTCTGCCAATTTATAAATACTTTATTTTCGTTCACATCAGCCGTAAAAGAAATCAATTCGACAGGAATAAAATTAGGTACTAACTCTACATTTAATATCGTCGTTTGAAAATTGTTTACAACAACATTATTTATGGTTTGGGAATAGTAACCATCTGCAGAAAATTGAAATGAATAAACACCGGGAGCTAACATACGATGGTAATTACCGTTCAAAGAATCAGTTCTTATTTCAGAATGAAGAGTATCGTGATTTAAAACTTTAACCATTGCATTAAGAGGATTCGCGGCTGTATCTGTAACGATTCCTCTAACTCCATAGAAAATACTTTCAATGTAGTTCAGAAATGATCGTCTATTGTATTCCCAGTGTGCAGGAAGTTGGGACGGTGGGAGAAGCTTCGTATCAGAAATTTCAATTGTGACCTCCCTGCTCTTCATAAACCAATTCATATAATCCTGTCTTCCTCCATGAATCACATACCATGTACCACCGTTTGTAATTCCATCATCGTATCCGGTCATATAGCCTGCAGGACTGTAGGTCTGGCAAGTATCCGCATAAAGATGTGAAATGAATTGGTACCAGCTTTCATCCGGATGAGATACATAATCGGGATAACCATTTGTCCATGTATCCCACGGGTAATTTACAACCTCTGTCCCCCCGTGAAAGTTTGCACAAAGAACAAAATTATTTTGCTCCGCGAGCGTTCTGAATATTGCAGTCTCAGGCTGCTGATTTGAGTTAACTCCATAAACAGGATCTGGAAAATTTCTGTTAAGGTCGTAACCATTAGCATTATATCTTGTAGCTCCATTCACCGTACCGTTTCCTCCATGGTAGGTGCCATCAGGATTAGCATCCGGATTAATCCATATCTCCGAATTGTCTATAATATTAGTTATCCTCGGATTAGTTCCATAAGTAGTTAGAAGCGAATCAATCAATCTTAACATTAAAACATAACCAGTGGTTTCATCTCCGTGTATGGTGGAAGTATAAAGAAACTGCGGCTCATCTTCACTTATATTAACATTATCGGATATTTTAACCAGTAGAATTTTCCTTCCCTGAACTGTATTACCGGCATCTATTAGTTTACAAATCGATGGATAATTTGCAGCAAACTGTGTCATCAAATTTACATAACCATCGTAGGTAGGATATACATCCCAGTCTGTTATCTCATCAGTATTATCACTCATTTCGGGATCAATTAGTTCTCCTGGATTAGGTAAAATTGTGTGCCCCATATTATACGAAAGGAACTCGGCATATTCTTTTTCGTTTGCATAAGCAAAAACTGTATTTCCTTTTACATTATCAATCGAGATAACATCTGTAAGCTCGCGAATAAGTTCACTTGATGAAGTTTGAAA
>JAPHUI010000171.1 GCA_026193755.1 Ignavibacteriaceae bacterium
GCGATTAATGCCGGACGTTTATCAATCATTGCATTAAAAACTTTACGAGCCTCATCATAATTCTTATCAGAAGGCTGAATTAATTCCCCACGTAAACTTTCCCCAAACTCTTTGATGGTTTTTTCGTTAAGCACAAAAACCTCCTTTAGGTTTAAATAAATAAAAAAATAAATAATTAACCTGACCGATAGCTGTCCGGTGAAGGTAGGTTCAAATAAATGAAAGTGAAGAAAATAAGATGAGATGAAATTCATTCACAAACACTTTTGAATTTATCCAATATTCAGTCGAATGTCAATCTATAGTAAGTGCTGTAAACTCTTGATGCTATTAAGGAATTAATAATAAAGACCCAGCCGCACTAAGTTAACAGGCACCTAAGAAAAAAAATCTTCTATGCTAGTTTATCATCTTTATTTTTCACCATAAATAACAATAGCGCTTGAGTCCATAATAACATTTCCATCAGGATATTTTTCATTAACCACCTGATAAACTTCATTCTTTATTTTTTCCCTCAAATCATCATCAGCGCTGTTGAGTGCAGCTACAATAGGGGCACCAATATCTGTCATCATTTCCCAATAAACATCAGTTGTTTTGCTATTCAGTTTGCCTGTAATTTCGTATAGTGAAATATTTTTCAAACCCGCCTTTGAGAATAAATCAGACATAAAACCATCCTCAGCACAGCGAAACATTCCAGGCGCACCAGGTGGCAATGGTGGCAATTCAATGTTCCTGCTGATTGTTCCTATAATAGCCGTAATCCAGAAGTTTTTTTCTGGAACATTCCAGACTGATGCCGCAATTCGTCCTCCTGGTTTTAGAACACGCGTCATTTCTTTAGCAGCTATCAACATGTCCGGGAAAAACATAAAACCTTTACGACAACTTATTGCGTCAAATGTGTTGTCATCGAAAGGAAGTTCACAAACATCACAAGCATGAATTTCAATGTTTTTAATTCCTCTTTTCACTGCATTCTCTCGGGCAATTTCAAGCATACTCTCTGCAAGATCGGTAATACTAACTTTTCCATCTTTTAGCATTGATGCAATAGTTAATCCTGGTTCACCAGTTCCTCCTGCCACATCCAAAATTACTTCATTATTTTTTGGTTTGAGTAGACGTACAATCTCATCACCCATCGGCTTTAAAAAATCCATTGTAAGATCGTCCCACTTTTTCCAGCCTGGAGAAAATTTATTCCATGATGCTTTTTGTTGTTCACGGATTTCTTCAAGTTGTTGTTCCATATAATTCTCCTAAAATATTTTTGAGTTTTTATTCTATGTTAAAAATTTCCCTCTTTCCGCCTTTCACCAGAGTCATATAATCTTTCATTATCTCCTTGACTTTTGGCTGAGAAGTAAAACCCTTGTGATTTTCAAATTCCGCCAAGGTCTCTACCTCTAATTCAAGAACAACTGTCCAATAATTTGAAACAACATCAGTCATTAGTCTGGTGTTATGCATGTTTTGTTCTTTCATAAATGGAATTGTCTGTTTGAATTTTTTAACAAGTTCTTTCGCCATTCCTGGTTTACAGTGGAATGTGTCACGGATTAAATACATAGAGTCTCCTTAGAAATTGATTGTTTTAGTTAATGGAAAATGTCTGTCCAACAAAGGACAGACATTTTTAAAAACTAGTTGAGAGTTACTTTTAAAATTTCACCAAAACCTGGTATAGGTGGACCAAATCCTTTGTTCGAAACGTAAAGAGCACCATCGGGTCCGAAAGTCATTCCGGTTGGAAAAAACAAACCCTCAACAAGAACTTCCTGCTGACCGGATGGCTGGATGCGTACGATCTTACCAGTTTCGGGTGTAGGATCACCTGCGGCTGTAGACATTTCCAGCACATACATTCTGTCCTGGTTGTCGAAAACTAACCCAAGAATGGTAGTCAGTCCACTCTCACGTAATTGAATTTGACCGCTGGGAGTAACTTTAAAAACACTTGAACTACCGGGTACTATTGGGAATGTATTGAGATTTCCCAAATAGAAATTTCCATGATAAGCAACTGCAGTCGGAACTATATGCCCTTGGGTCGCAGAGACATCTATTACCCGGCTGATGTTTCCGCTCGTTGTTACTTTTACCATCTCTCCATGGTTCGGCTCAACAGCGTAAAGCTTGCCATTTACATTAATCATACTATACCATGTCCCATCCGGTTCATAATCATCTTCCTCAGGATTTGCAACCGGATGATTTAATGACCAGTCACTCAAATCCGCCACCAAATCCATTGTACCGTTGTTATTTACTTTAAAGATACCATTCGGATTATTTGGGAAGCCGTGGGAACAACCTGCACCACCAACTAATGCGTAAAGATTATTACCAATAAATGCAACATCTGCAACACCACTAACCAACCCGCCTGTAACTGCACTGGTTTGACACGAGGGCAGATTTTCTGCGATCCGTGTAACAACTCCTGACGGACTTATTTTAGATATGCTCGCAGTGAAGTCACCGGTATATGGTCCGATGGGCGGTATCACCTGATCACAACTTCCGGTACTTGAATTTAATCCACCTAATCCACCTTCAGCTACATAGAGATAACCATCGGGACCAAACTTGAGTCCACGAGGATTATTCAGTCCTGTAGCAAAGACTGTTACGGTCACATTGGTATTTGGCTTCTTCTCGAGGATTTGTGAACTATCTGTTACTGTATCTGTTTCATCACTACACGAATAAAAGGTTAAGAATGATAAAACAAGTACAAATAAAATACTCATTGTTTTCTTTTTCATTGTAACTCCTTTAAAAATGTTTTTATTGAGTATTCTTAAATTAATTTTAAGAACCACTGAAAGAACTGATTTCACAATTCTTTATTATTAGCTGCTGTTCATATAGCCTCCAAATAAATTTATGTTATCATTAATAACGATATTTATCTGAACCGGTTTAAGATGGTTGAAATAAATTTCAAACAAGAAAAAACGCAAATACAGGTCTCAAACACTTAGAACTGCATCCAAGCTTGAGGAGAAGAGAAAAATTTCAGTTGATGGGGAAGTAGCGTAGTTAGGGCTAGAAACCCTTCCAGAAAGTTTAGATGTTTTCTTATGTGGTTAACATCTACTATTAATTGATCAAAAGCAAATTAAATAAGTTTGTTAGGGGCAAACAAAAAGCCTCGCAAAAATTATCTGCGAGGCTGTTTAACTTCTAATTAAAAAAATGTTTTATTTTAATAAAACCATTTTTTTCATCTCAACAAAATTGCCCGATTGTAGTTTATAAAAATAAATTCCGCTCGGTAAATTCTGAGCACTGAATTCAACTTCATAAGTTCCCGCTAGTTTTTCTTCATTTACAAGTGTCACAACTTCATTCCCTAGAACATCATAAACCTTCAGAGTTACAAGTTGAGATTGCGTCGTTCCACTCGCAATGACTGTTGGAATGGAATATTTTATTGTGGTAGATGGATTGAACGGGTTGGGATAGTTTTGTCCGAGAGAAAATTCAAATACAGGTTCAGTTTCTTCAGGCAAACTCGTTGGAATAGTGTAAACGAAAACTCCTATATCATCAACATACCAGCCATCTCGTGTAACTCCTTGATCAGTCTTCAATTGAAATTGAATCTTAAATTGCTGGCTGAGATAATTGGCAAGACTGATTTCCTCTTTAACCCAGTTGGAAATAAC
>JAPHUI010000313.1 GCA_026193755.1 Ignavibacteriaceae bacterium
GTAGAAATTAGTGAATCATAATTATATAATTTTTCATTGCCTAAAGCACTATTCAATAAATTAACAGCAATATGAATATCTTCAGGAAGATGGTCACCTGCATATATAAAAGACTTACCTTTGTTATTTAATAAATCTGAAATAAGAGCATTAAGCGTATTCTGATTTAAATCGTAATTTTTAGCAAATTTCTCTATAGTATTTCCGTCTGAATTCAGAGGTAAGTTAGCTCCTTTTTTATTCAATGCATCAACAAGACTCAGTATAAAATTCCTTTGAAGATCAGGTTTTAGTCTTAACCTGTAATCTGCATTCATTCCGGTAATCGTTAAATTACCTTCAACAACATATAAACGATTAAATTTCTTGTTAATAACATCTCTTCCTTCAGAAAAGAGCCTTGTGTTTTCAATTTTATTATTTGACTCACCTAAGAAATCTCCATCAAGAGATAAAACTATGTTAGCATCATTCCATTTAATTGAAGGGAACTCACCTGAACCATAACTTTTCTTCCAGGCAGAATTCCTAACTGAATTATCAAAAACTTCATATGAATAAATTTTAGTGCCAGGATATTTGGCAGCAAAATCATCCAGAACTTTTTTAGTTGTCGGTGAAACAATTGTGTGAGAAATTATTGCAATCTCTTTATTCACCGAATTCATAAAAGCAAAAGCTATTTCGTTATTTATATCTTTCCAATTATAATCAGCAAATCTGTTACTTATCTTCTTCTTAGGATTTTTTAATCTATCCGGATCATACAAATTCATGATACTAGCCTGACCCTGTGCACAAATTTTTCCCTTCGAAACAGGATGATCAGGATTGCCATCAATTTTTATTGGTCTTCCCTCTCGAGTTTTAATTAATATGCCACATGCATTTGGACAAGCAGTACAGGTTGATGCATAATAGTTGGGAATACCTAAAGTAATCTCTTCTGGTTTTTTATTGTAAGGAATTATTTCTCCTTTATCTCTGTAATCAGAACAGGCTGTTCCAGCAAGCGCTGCTGAAGCACCTAAAAGAGCAAGGAATTTTCTTCTGGAAAGTGAAGACATTCCCGATGTATTCGGTGATTCAGAAACGCCTTCTTTAAATTCATCCTTGTGGATTTTTACAAATTGGGGATCATTATATAATTCTTCGAATGACTGCCAATAACCTACCTGCTCAGTTGGCAGGTTTGGATCTGCATTTTTAACTTTGTTAAAATCTTCAGCCATTCTTTTTTCCTGTTTTTTCTCTATTAACCGCAAGAGGATTTATTGTAACTTTTATTTTTTCTCCATTAATTGAATGATTTTTCATATTAAAAAATTTAATTGGATTCATTTTTAATAATGCTATTCCAACAAAACTCGAAGATATAATTGTAAAGAATTTTTTTCTATTCATATAAATTTTATTACCTATGACAAGCCCAACAATTATCCGGGCCATTATTAACATTTTTTAGATAAGGTAATCTATCGTGTGCATTTCTATGACAATTTAAACAGCTATTCATTGTAAAAGATTGCTTTTGCCCAACTTTTTCCAACTCTTTTATGTCACCGTGGCAAGATTCGCATTGGATACCTTTATTAACATGTACTTTGTGACTGAAATAAGCATATTCGGGAACTTTGTGAATTCTTTTCCATTCAAGAGGTTTGTTTTCGTTGTAGTATTCTGTCAGCTTAATAATTTCAGGTTTATCTTTTCTCGCAACCGAATGGCAATTCATACAGGTAGCAACAGGTGGGACGGATGCGGTGCGTGATTTCTCAACTCCAACATGACAATACTGACAATCGATTTTCATCGTTCCGGCGTGCAGTTTATGGGAATAATTTATTGGTTGATTAGGAGTATAACCAACACCATCCCGTTCTGCCCTGGAAGCAAAGTATGTAAGAGCAAAAGATGCTAAAACAACAAATATAGTTACAGGTAAACGATTTCTCAGGATATAATCAAGGTAAGATTTTTTCAAGCTATGTACCTTAATTTAAACTGAAGAAATAGTTTTTGAAATGCAACAAAATACACTAATAAAAAAAATGCTGAAAGCAAGATTTATATA
>JAPHUI010000133.1 GCA_026193755.1 Ignavibacteriaceae bacterium
AATTTGCTGAGAAACGGTTTAGGCAACCGTTCTAATTAATACCATTGTATAAATATATTATTGATCTCATACTTAAATCAGTGATAAATATCTTTTAGGAAAGAATCTGACTGTCAATCAACCGGTCGGCGGTTCGAATCCGTTCACCAGCTCTTAAAAACCCCGATAACGAACTGTTTTCGGGGTTTTTTATTTTTACTCATTAAAATGAATGAGTATATTACTTTTATAGAATAAATAAATCTACTTGAGGAGAATATGAAACTGTTTAAATATTTTCGATTTCTGATTTTGATTTCCTTTTTCTCCGGATTATTTCCTAGTTATCTCAAAGCACAGATTAAAACCTCCGACCATTCTGTAAATAACAATATAAGCGCTTTCTCTTCCGATCAACCGTATGCTTCTTACTGGTTTCCTCTGGAAATATTAAGCTGGTCTCCATCAACTGATCCTGATGCTCCATATAACCGTTCCGGTGTAACTTTAAAAAATAAATATGTTGACAGCATAACTGTTGTAAATCCGAATGCGAGAGTAAATGAAGCAAAAGTAAATCCGTTATCAGCTTTTGCACCAACAAGTGATAATCCATCTCAGGGATCTTTGAATATTAATTATTATTCATTCAGTTTTTGGCAGTATGTTGACCAGTTGGTCTTTTGGGGCGGCTCTGCCGGGGAAGGATTGATACTTGCACCAAATCCTACTATTATAGATGCAGCACACAGGAATGGTGTTAAAATTCTCGGAAATATATTTTTCCCACCAACCGCTTATGGTGGACAGTTTCAATGGGTAAATGATTTTTTACAAAAGAACGGGAATACTTTTCCCGTAGCCGATAAACTTATTGAAGTCGCTGAATATTATGGTTTCGATGGCTGGTTTATAAACCAGGAAACCGCAGGTGGTAATTCACTAACTGCTATGGATATGAGAGATTTTATGATCTATTTTCAGGATAATTCTGATCTGGAAATTGAATGGTATGATGCTATGACTGAAAATGGAAATGTTAGCTGGCAAAATCAATTAAACAGTTTAAATGACTGGTATTTTCAATGGGTTGATACATTAGTATCTGAAACGATGTTCCTAAACTTTTGGTGGAATGCTACACTATTAGGCAATTCAAGAACTCTCGCTCAAAGTTTAAATAGAAGCGAGTACGAATTGTTTGCAGGAATTGATGTTGAAGCTAATGGTTATAATAGCAGCATAAGTTGGTCGGCTTTATTCCCAGACAATCTTGCACACGTTACTTCACTTGGTATTTACAGGCCAGACTGGTGTTATAATTCTTCAGTTGATCTTAATGACTATTATAACAAATCGAGTATATTCTGGGTTGGCTGGAATCACGATCCCAGCAATACAACAACTTCAAACAACTGGAAAGGAATTGCAAATTACATTCCTGCATTTACTCCAATTACGGAAGTTCCATTCGTTACGAATTTTTGTACCGGACAGGGATATGATTTTTACATCAATGGAGAAAAATTATCATACCCCGATTTATCAACAGATGGATGGAATAATTTATCGCTGCAAGATGTATTGCCGACCTGGAGATGGATTGTTCAAAGCGGTGGACCAAAACTACAGCCAGAGTTTGATTTTACAGATGCTTATTATGGAGGCAACTGTTTGAAGGTATCAGGAGATCTGACAAGTGACAACCTGATAAAACTATACAAATCTAACTGTTTAATATCTTCAGATACAAAACTGGATATAGCCTTTAAAACAGGAACTATTGCACCAACAAATCTGAAAGTTGGATTAACTTTTGAAAATAACCCATCTACCTTTACTTATCTTGATGTAGGAAGTACATCTACAGTCGATTGGAATTTGAAAACTCTTGATCTTAATACCTTCAGTGGACAAAAGGTTGCAGTGATTGCACTTTTCTTTGAAGGTGGTTTTGGAACTGGATACGAAATTAAAATCGGCAGGCTAAGTATCTATAATGGTTCAATTGATATACCTAATCCTCCGACAAATCTTTATGTTGAAAACAAAGTTAATGAAACTGGATTTGTGACTTTGAGACTTAGGTGGGATCATTCAACGAGTGAAAAATATTATTATAATGTCTTCAGAAAAAATCAGGATAATTCTTTAACATATCTGGGAGGGACTGCAAACAATGCTTACTTTGTTCCTTTTGTTAAATTCGAACAGGGAGATAGCGCAGTAACAATTTTAGTACAAACTATAGGTAATGAATTTGGGGAATCAGCTTTTGCTGAAACTTCTTTTGAATGGTTTTCTCCACCGGGGATGGCTTCTAATCCTTCACCGGCAGACGGTGATTCTGCTGTAGTCAGAAATATAACGCTTGAGTGGACACCAGGTAATGGGGCAACATCGAGTGATGTTTATCTTGGGGTAACCAATCCTCCTCCGTTCATAACCAATGTTTCAACAAATTATTATCAATCAACATTACTTGATGCATATACAACTTATTATTGGCGAATTGATTCAAAGAATCAGTATTACACAACTGAAGGTAATGTATGGAGTTTTACAACAGGAACGTCGATTGCTGCGGATACAAATGGTTTTGCACTTCAGTTTGATGGTGTTGATGATCTTCTTG
>JAPHUI010000034.1 GCA_026193755.1 Ignavibacteriaceae bacterium
TCTTATTCGAAAGAGTTTTTAACTCTGATTCATTTGTCTGCAAAATGTCAATGCATTTTGCCCATTCACTAAAGTCTTTTATCGGCCTAAAAATTCTATTCAGTTCTTTGTCGACACCTCTGCTTAATGTATGAACGTCAAAATAAATAATACCACTGTAATTTTTCCTTAGCTCTTTAAGCTGCGAGAGTGATAAATCGTAACCTGTTATCATATTTATTAATATTCCGTTGAAACGGTCTAAATCTTTTTTGGGTAAAATAAGATTTTCAGCAATCTCGGAATAAGTTTCCTTTCGCTCGCCGCTTTCACTTACTACCAATTCAACATTTGGAATTGAATTAACGGTATTAAGGAATTCTCTTTCAACCCGACCAAAAACATTCTTAAATAGTACAATATTCTTGTCATCAACATTTGAGCATAAAAATATTTTATCCTCAGGTACTATCCAACTTAAAAGCGAAATTACAGTATAAAAAATACCACCGGGTTTTATTGAAGTACGTCCTCTTTCAATGATTTTGTCAACTACAGAATGTCCGATTATAAGAAAATTCATTTTTATTTTTTTTGCAAATATAGATTTAAGATTGCTTCAATTGAAATAAATATGGTTTCAAACTTGGTTAAATTAACTTTATATTTGGTTACAATTGATGAGAATTAATACTTTAAGTTTTAAAGAATGAAAATAGGAATTACTTGTTACCCTACATACGGGGGAAGCGGTGTTATAGCAACTGAGCTTGGAAAAGAATTAGCTATTCGTGGTCATGAAGTTCATTTCATTAGTTACGCTCTTCCATTCAGATTATCTCATTACGTTGAAAATATTGTCTTCCACGAAGTTGAGATCAGCAATTATCCATTATTCGAATTTCCGTTGTACTCACTTTCACTTGCAAGCAAAATGGTAGAGGTAGCTGAATTTGAAAAATTGGATCTACTTCACGTTCATTATGCAATTCCACATGCAACAAGCGCTTACCTTGCCAAAGAGATGATGCGCAAAAACCGTGATTTGAAAATTTTCACAACATTACATGGAACAGATATAACGCTTGTCGGACTAGAGCCATCTTTCTTACCCCTGGTAAAATTCAGCATTGAGAAGAGTGATGGTGTCACGGCTGTATCACGTTTTCTTAAAGAAAAAACAATTACCAACTATTCCTGCGAAACAGAGATTCAGGTAATTCCAAACTTTGTAGATACAGATTTATTTAAACCCCATGAAAACGGTGAATTCAGGAACGCTATTGCACCTCAAGGAGAAAAATTACTTGTCCATACTTCTAATTTCAGAACTGTAAAAAGAGTACCTGATACAATCAGAGTTTTTGAAAAAATCCAAAAGGAAATTCCATCTAAATTGATACTTGTTGGAGATGGTCCTGACAGATCAGAATGTGAAAGAATTTGCAGACAGCTTGAGTTATGTGATAAAGTTAAGTTCCTGGGTAAACAGGATGGATTAGTTGAAATTTTATCGTCATCAGATCTATTTCTAATACCATCACAATCTGAAAGCTTTGGTCTAGCTGCCTTAGAAGCAATGGCATGCGGCTTGCCGGTAATCAGTTCAAGCGTCGGCGGGCTTCCTGAATTAGTAAAACACAATGAAACCGGTTTCATAGCCGAAATTGGCGATATTGACCGCATGGCAAAATATGCACTTGAACTGCTTACAAATGAAAAGAAATACAAACTCTTTTCTGAAAATTCGAGGCAAAGAGCAGTTAATAAATTTGATAAGTCCAAAGTGGTTCCACTTTACGAGGAATATTACGAACATATATTGAGAAGTTAGCGATGATAATATATTGCACTGGCTCCAAAGGGGGAGATGCTGCCTATAAAAAACTCCACAAAGATATTATAGATTATACTGAAAGTTTGGGACATACAGTGCTGGCTGAATTAAGTAACAAGTTTAGCAGCACCATTCCACTTACCGAAAATCAGATATACAAGAGAAATCTTAAATGGATTGACGGAAGCAAAATTATATTGGCTGAGGTATCCGGATCAACTTTAGAAGTAGGTTTTGAAATAGCTTATGCCATATTAGAACGAAAAATTCCCGTACTCGCTCTACTCATAGCAGATGTCCAAATTTCTAATATGCTTTCTGGTTGTGATTCAGCTCTGTTAACAATTCAAAAATATAATGATCCCGTTGAGATGAAAAGTATTATAAAAACTTTTATAAACAAGATAGATAATTCTTGAACGAGAAAGATTTTATTTTTAGCAAAAGCAGAGAACTTCAACTAGCTGGAATAAAAATTTTTCCTATCGATTTTATCAACTCAAAAAAAATTAATATAATTCAAGTACCTGAAAAAGAGTTAGTGCTTGGAAATGAATTCTTTGGATCATTTGAAGTTTCTACCACAACAGGTGAATTTGTATTAACTTTTAATAATAAATTCGAAGCCAAATACATTGTTTATGCAAGCAAAAACAGAAAAGCTGAGATTAAAATCCCGGTAGAATCAGACAGCATAAAATCTGCAGTTGAAAGCTATGAGATTTACCTGGATCAGCTACTACTGGAAATTAAGAAAGATTATTTGGCAAGATTCCAAAACGGAAAAAATATCACTTCTGTTTCAAATGAGATTTTTAGAAAGTTGAACCTGACAAGGCTATGAAAAGACGATTTAGTGTTTCGGACAGAATTTATGAATACCTGGCCACAACTTTTGGAGATGAGGCAGCAGAAAATTATCTTGATTTTGTTGAAGAAGAACCTGCCAAATACATCAGAGTTAATGAAAGAAAAATTAGTCGTGAAATGCTTGCTGATCGGCTTTTTCAATCTTACGGAATTAAAACAGAGGAAATTCCTTATCCCTCAAATGCATTAAAAATAATCGCAGGTTTTGATTTTATAGGCAGCACTCTTGAGATAGCTTTCGGTTTTTATTATATGCAGGGATTGACCTCAATGTTACCACCTCTCGTGCTCAATCCTTCATCAGAAGATTTGGTCCTCGATATGTGTTCAGCGCCCGGTTCAAAAACAACACAAATTGCTGAACTAATGGAAAACAAAGGGGTACTGGTAGTGAATGAATTGGAGATTGACCGAATAAAAGCTTTAGTTTTTAATCTCGATAAAATGAATTTCCTTAACTATGGCGTCTTAAATTCCAGGGGTGAAGTACTAAGTAAATACTATAATTCTTACTTTGATAAAATTTTGGTTGACGCTCCTTGTAGTGGGCTTGGTATCATTCAAAAAAAGAGTGAGATAAATACGTGGTGGTCACTCGAACGAGTAAACCATCTAAGCGAATTACAGAACAAGCTTCTTGTTTCCGCAATTAAAATGTTAAAGGTTGGAGGTGAACTGGTTTATTCAACCTGCACACTTACACCGGAAGAAAATGAAGTAATTATTAACAGGCTTCTTGAAAAGTATCCTGTTGATATTGAACCGGTAAACATACCGATAAAACATTCGAACGGATTAACCGAATACAAGGGTACAAAGCTCGACGAAAGATTATCCTGTGCAATCCGGATTTTTCCCTGGGAAGTTGATTCGGATGGATTCTTTCTTGTAAAACTAAAAAAGACCGAAGAGACACATCCGACAGAACAATTAAAATGGAAGAAGCACTTTGTCATTACTATGCATAAGCACGATGATGAGGCAATCAATAAAAAACTTAATAAACTGGTAGAAGACTTTGGAATAGACAGGGAAGTTTTTTCAAATTATAAATTTCTTCTAAAGAGAAATGATATCTTATTTTCTTCAAAAGAATGGAATGATGAGAATCTCGGTTTATTTCACAGGGTTGGCTGCAAGTTTGGTACATTCGATAAAAATGGAAACATTGTATTTCATTCACTCGCGGCTCAGATTCTTCAGAATCATATTACTAAAAACATCTATGATATACAGGATTTGAATGAGCTAAAGCTATATTTAATGGGCGCTTTGATTAGGAATAAAAATCTTAATCCCGGGCAGTACGTTGTCAGATTTAATAGAAATATACTGGGCACAGCAATAGTAACTAAGGATGGATTAAAAAGTAGATTTCCGCGATCAAGCAGGACACAAACAATCCGCATTAAGGGATTAAAGATTCAATAAAAAAATTATCTGAATACTGTTAATCCCCTTAGTATTATTTGAAATAGAAAGGAAGCTATTAATAGTATTCCTTGATAGCACCGGCAATACTGGTCTGCTTCTCCAGCTCAACCATACTTTTATGGTTTTTCAATCCTTTGAGACATTCCATTTTCTCCAGAACACCAAATCCTTCAAAAAAAGCTTTCTTCTCGTCAGAGTTTTTAACGATAAACGGAAGATCTTTTAAAGGTTTCGGTGCGCCTTCAGAAATCGGAACTATCTTAACGATCTTGTCCCTATGACCAAGTACCTGGTTCACAGAAACACTTATTAAATAAGTATAAAGTGTATTAGGTACACCGTAAGTATTTATACCTTCCCCCCAGAAAGTCACTGTTGCAAATGCCATAAACAACCACCATATTTTTGAATTTTGTAAAAAATTTGATTGAAGGTACGCTCAATAGTTTAGAACCTTCATAAAGACTCAACCATAACCATTTAAGAAAACGCAAGAATAATACCATCATTATTCACGATTATAATAAATGAAAAAGACTTTAGTTGGTACTGTCATGCCGACATTTTTTTAGATATGGCGTCATTGATGACTTAGAGCGCTATAAGTAGCGGAAAGTTTTTAATTAAAAAGATTATAAAATTTTATCAGTGCTGGAAAATATTTTTTATCCACCTGAAGAAATTGAACCTTTGCGATGTTAAGAATGAATTTAAAACATCGGAGAACTCATGTGTTCTTAAGTAACCGTAGGACTTATGGGGGTTTCCGGTCTCGGAGATTTTGTAATTATTATGAACGAGAATATCATTAACTCTAATCTTTCTGGAATTCTCTTTATAAATTTTACTCAAGTTATGATTTATTGCAACCTGGTCTTCTTTATCAGCAAAGTTATACCAGCCGATTCTAATATTCTCGGGGACCATAAATACCTCACCTTTTCTAGTTAGCGATTCATCCTTAATTTTTTTAATTACATATTCCTGTCCTAAAGGAGAACCAATTGTTACCAGAATTTCAATCTTAATTTTAGGTAAGTAATACTTTAAAGCATCGTATGCAATTATCGATCCCATTGAATGCGCTATCAGAAATATTCTTTCTTTCCCGTGCTTTTTAAGTGTCTCAATCAAGCGTTCAATAATTACTTGTCGCACCAGTTTTTGGTTACCATTTTCCAAAGTGAAGGAAGGTGAATAATACACTTCAAGATCTCTCAAATGACGGTGAATAAATAATTCCGTCAGTGATGGAATGTTCAATGAGAGAACGCCATTAACTAAAATTTTTTTTGAGTATTTCTCCAGATATTCAACAGCTTTTTTTCTGAAGCTCATTTCTCCACGATCAGGTTGAGCTTCTTCGGGTTTGAACGGTTCACTAATATAAAATTCACTTTCAGAATTTGTTTCATTCGGATCTAAAGGTTTTTTGTGAAGAATATCGGCCCAGTAAACCAGTTCAAAATCAAAATCTTTAATTGAGTAATTACTTTTTTTAAGTCCCTCTAAAATTGCTTTCTTCCACCACTCTGAAAGTAATCCCCTGGGTGGTTTGTTGCCAAGTCCATGAATTCCTATAACTACTTTTGACAAAGCTTTCCTTTAATATTTCAATTTAAATAATTTTATTCGAAGTTTTACTTTAACAGCATCATCTTCTTTGTTTCAATATAATTTTCCATTTGACCGCCCACAGGCGTGGTTTTTAACTGATAAAAATATACTCCACTGGGTAATTCACTCGCGTTAAAATCAACCTTGTGTTTTCCTGCAGATAAATAATTATTAATTAATGTCGCCACATTATTCCCCAGAATATCATAGACTTTTAGAGAAACAAATCCTCCGCCAGAGGAGGACGGGATTCGAAATTCAATACTGGTTATTGGATTAAAAGGATTGGGATAATTCTGCTCAAGGTCAAACTCAACCAATTTATTCTGATATGGAACGCTCGTAATGGTATCAAACGACAAGTCCGCCACTTTAGGAAAATGATCTGAAGCTGTTCTCGTATCAAGAAATAGCAGCCCGTACTGATTAAGCCTCGATACACTCATCACTTCAGTTTGAATCACAAAATCTTTTTCAACATTAATTACGCTGTTGGAATATATCTGATAA
>JAPHUI010000106.1 GCA_026193755.1 Ignavibacteriaceae bacterium
CTTGCTGATGCAATTAAGTCATCGTTCGGTTCATTTAATGACTTTAAAACTCAATTTAGCAACGCCGCTGCAACAAGATTTGGATCCGGCTGGGCCTGGCTTGTTGTTCAAAATGGAAAACTTGCTGTTGGTTCAACACCAAACCAGGATAATCCTTTAATGGATATTTCAGACATAAAGGGAACTCCGATACTAGGACTTGATGTTTGGGAACACGCTTATTATCTTAAATATCAAAACAGAAGACCTGAATATATTGAGAAATGGTTTAATGTAATTAACTGGGCTGAAGTAGCTAAACGATTCAGCGAAGCTAAGTAATTTATTCTATATTAAAGGAAGCAGTTGTAATAGCTGCTTCCAATTTATTTAGGGGTTGAGTTAAAAATGCAAATACCAATATTCCCTCTCGCACTAGTGATCTTTCCAAATTCAAAATATCCTCTTCACATATTTGAAGAGAGATACAAGAAGCTCATTAATAAATGTCTGGCTGAAAAATCCGGATTTGGAATTATCTCACGAATTGGTGATACTATTTCTGAAGTCGGAGTTTATGCAGACATAATTAATTTAATAAAAATCTACGCATCCGGAGAGATGGATATAGTTATAAAGGGAAACTGGCGATTCAAAAGAATCAATTTTGAAATGCATCCGGATGGTTATTATTTGAGCGATGTTGAAAAAATAGCAGATAAAGAATCAGACTTTGATTATGATCTATTTTCAAATTTAAAAGATCGCGTAAAAGAAATGTTAAAGTTTGTTAATTTTGATCTTAACCAGTCTTTCTGGGATACTCTTGATAAAACAAGTTTAAAATCTTTTAAGATAGCAGAGAAATCCGGATTATCTATTCTACAGCAGCAGGAACTTTTAATACTTCAAAGTGAAAATAAAAGACTCAATTACTTGTTAGACCACTTTGAAAAATTGGAAGAAAAACTGGAAGAGAACAAGATGATTAAAGAAATCATCCTTGGAGATGGATATCTTAATTAGTTATTTTTTTAAATTCTCTTTCAGGAACTATACTTCTTAACTGCATTCAATCTGTTTAATGCCCTGTTGAGAGCGGCATTAGCACGAGCTTCATCAACATCTGCTTCATGTTTTCTTTTCAATCTCTCTTCCGCTCTAGTCCTTGCTTGTTCAGCTCTATCTTTATCTATTTTATCCACCTTTTCTATCGAATCAGCTAAGACCAAAACTTTGTTTTTATTTACTTCAACAGTTCCACCGGCAGTTGTGTAATATGTTTCATCAGAGTCTTTTTTAACTTTTAGAATTCCAATTTCAAATGAGCTTATTAAAGGAGCATGATTCTTTAGAATTTGAAAACCCCCAAGTGTCCCTGGAATTGTAATTACATCAACCTGACCTTTAAAGATTGGTTTTTCCGGTGTAATTATTTCAAGATTAAGTTCAGACATTTTATTTCATCTTCTTTGCTTTTTCAACTGCTTCTTCTATCGATCCCACATAAAGAAAAGCACCTTCAGGCAAATCATCGTACTTGCCATCAATAATTCCTTTGAAACTACGAATAGTATCTTCCAGCTTAACATATTTTCCTGCTGTTCCTGTAAACGCTTCAGCCACATGGAAAGGTTGGCTCAAAAATCTTTGAATCCTCCTCGCACGTCTGACGATGGTTTTATCTTCATCTGAAAGCTCATCCATTCCAAGAATATTGATAATGTCTTGGAGATCTTTATAATGCTGAAGAATCTCTTTACAATTTTTTGCTACATCATAGTGTTCCTGTCCTAAAATGCCTGGTTCTAAAATTCTCGAAGTTGAATCAAGAGGATCAACAGCAGGATAGATACCTAATTCAGAAATTTGTCTGCTTAAAACAGTTGTTGCATCAAGGTGTGCAAAAACTGCAGCCGGAGCTGGATCAGTTAAATCATCTGCCGGAACGTAAATTGCCTGCACAGAAGTTATTGAGCCCTTATCTGTGGAAGTAATTCTTTCTTGCAGAGCCGCCATTTCAGTGGCAAGATTTGGTTGATAACCAACTGCTGACGGCATTCTTCCTAAAAGTGCACTTACTTCAGAACCAGCCTGAGTAAAACGGAATATATTATCAATAAAAAGTAGGATGTCTCTTCCCTCTTCATCACGGAAATATTCTGCAACAGTTAAACCAGTAAGACCAACTCTAAGTCTGGCACCCGGAGGTTCATTCATCTGACCAAAAACAAGA
>JAPHUI010000431.1 GCA_026193755.1 Ignavibacteriaceae bacterium
AAGATAAAGTAGTCGCAATAATAAAGTGGGTTGACGGTACGGTACTGGATTCAGTATTCCAAGTTAAGTAGAAGGGTCACCGGGGAGGTTTGTATTTATTTAACCCCCCACCATTTGTGGTTATCCAGACATTTCCGTTTTGATCTCTGACTGCAGCCCGGACATTATCGGTAGTTATTAAGGAATTCGAAGTCCTAAAAACTGTTGAATTGTTTTGATTATCGAAGAGAACTAATCCCTCCGTTGTAGAAATCCATTTATTATTTTGCCCATCAATAAAAATATTGTTCACATTATTTTGAAATGTGCCTAACAGGAAATTTGTAAATGTATTCCCGTTAAAGTACGATACTCCACCCCTTCCTGCTGTATCGGGCAAAAAACAGAACCAGATATTATTTAGCTCATCAGCCCCTATTGAACTTATTGTGTTGGATGGATAACCATAATTCACAATTAATAAAGAATCAAAACTTTCATTCTCAAGGGTTCTAATTCCATCTGCTTTTGTTCCAAGCCATATTTTATTTACGCTTTCGATGTAAATATCATTTATCCAATCCTTACCGGCAGGTTCATTATATACATTCCAATTGAAACCATCGAACTTTACAAGGTTTGCTGCTGTGCCTATCCAGACATTGTTGTTATTGTCAAATCTGATGGTGTTGATAAAATCTGATATTAATCCGGAATTGCTATGGTTGTAAATAATCCATCCGCTTCCATCAAAAACTCCTATCCCGGCTTCAGTTCCTACCCAAATTCTGTTCTGGTTATCAATAGAAATGCATTTTACTCTATTCGATGGGATTGAAGAGTTTGTTAGATTGTAATTTATAAAATTTACTTCATCATATTTTATCAAACCATTTTCTAAGGTACCAATCCACTTGATATTGTTATTATCGATTGTAATTGCAGTTAATAGATTTGTCTGGATGTCTGAAGTAGATACCTGATAGTCTACCCATACAGAAGTATCACGCAAAGTTCTTGTATAGTTATTAATCGTGCTGCTTTGAACTATTGCAATTATATTGACGTCTCTGTGATTATATAAGTCGAATTTAACACTGTACTCACCCGGTAATAAATTTTGTATTGTCAAGGGAGTAACTTTATTAAGAACCGAATCATTGAAAGTTATGTTTGCGCCAGTAGGAACAGTCTGCAGGTAAACTCCGCCGTACATAGATGGATTAGATAAAATGTCGACATTCAATGTTAGTTTTTCGTCTTCATTTAGATTTACAACGAGTGTTGTATCTTTAAAATATTTTTTCTTTAAAGTAATTTCATAGACTCCGGCATCAATATATGAAATACTATCTGGTGTAAGCCTGCCTGTATTTCTGCCATTTTGAAAAATTGTAAATCCATCCGGAACAGAGTTCACATAAATAAATCCCTTTGGTGGTTCAGATTCTACTGGTGAACGCGAGACCTGTTTATCGCAGCCATTCAGTATTAAAATCAACCAAACATAAAAAGTAAAATAAAAAAGCCAATTGTATTTTATTATCAGATCTCTCAATGGTTTATTAAATTAATCTTCAACAATGAAATTGTATCCAAACGATTCAATATAATCTTGCAAAAACCTTAATCTCGTATATTTCTTTTGTGAGTATGAACCAAACAATCCAAAACCACCTTCAATATTAGAATAGTCTGCTACATCAACACTTACAGTTAAATCGTCAACATTGCCGCCTGTTGATGAAAGATATCTTGATGAAGGTTGATCAAAAGCGATACAACTAAATAATAAGTTTTGAAATACAGCATAGTTGTTTTTGTTTGGATCACTAGCAGAAATCTCTTGCAACGCTTTTATAACAGCATTCATTTGATACACTACTGTTATCGATGCATTTGGTACCGGATATACAGGGGTAAGCTCATTCCCCTGGGTAACATATCTTGTCGGTATATCTTTTTCTTTGTAAACAACTTCTCCATTTATTTTTTGTTCATAGCGTATTGCAAGCTTCGGTAAGAAAAATGTTCCTTCATCCAGAGTCTTCCAAATAACCTGGACTATATTTTTTCCAATAGGAGGAATAATAACCTCGCTGTTATTATCGAAAGTAATCTGTCCGGGTGTTAAAGAATTTGAGCGCAATCTTTTTCCATTTGGAAGTAATACTTCTAGTTCAATCGTTTTTCTGTTTCCAACAAAAAATTTATTGTTGTAGTAAAAGCTAAATGGAGTTTTATACCGGGATGTATCTTCTCTTGTAACAGAAGAATCAGAGAAAACAAATACGGTATCGTTGTACCAAACTCTTATATCTGCACCTACAATCGAAGGGTCTGTTGTGTACGTGTAAGGATCGTAACCATCAGGTCGGTAGCTTTTAAATAAAGTTGCAGTCTGAAAATTTTCATTGCTCTTTAGAATGCACGTGAATGCATACTTCTCGACATAATCTCCGTAAGGATTGAAGTCTTCATTACAAGAAATTAAAAAGACACCAATAAAAATAAATCCTATAGCTTTTCGAACGCTCATAATTCAACCTTTAATGTTCCGGTTAATAAAAACGGAAGCATGTTCACGATTTCTCCGGTATCGCGGTTAAAGTAGAAAATATTTTTTCTGTCATAAACATTAATTGCGCTTATCCCAAGTTCAATGTTTACTAAATTTATGCTTAAGCGTTTAATCAAACTTAAATCCAGGCGATGGTATGTAGGAAGTCTTCCAATATTTTTATCACCAAGATATGTGTACGGCTGAAATTCACCGCTGCTCAATCCATTTAAACTGTTGGTATTAAAAAAATATTTATCATAAAACCCGATTATTTGTGTGAATGGATAACCAGATGAAAAATTCCAGACAGAACTTGCTATCCAACCGTCACCCAAATTAAACTCGAGCAAAATGTTAGCGGTATGACGTGCGTCATATTTCGGGTAGTATAGCCATCCATCTACCTCTTTGTACGCCCAGCTCAATGCATAAGAAGTTGTTATATTAAAAGGATCAATGCTGTAGTTGAATAAAAATTCTAATCCGTACGACTCACCCGTGCCTGCAAGCAGATCGGGATCATATCTGGTGAATTTCTGATCATTAACAACTGCAATATCCTGCAGAATTTTATAGTAACCTTCAATAGAAAATTGAATCCCCCTTATAAAATCAAAGTTAAATCCGGCAATATAATGTATCGATCTTTCGGGATTCAAATAATCGGGAATGATTATCCATGGATCAAAGATTGAAATAATTTCACTTTCATCAGTAACGGTTATTAATTCCTGAAGATATATTCCCCAAGCAGCTTTGAATGCAATAGATGGAATGAATCTATAGGTCAGGCTCACACGCGGTTCAAACGTTCCGCCCCCATTCCCGCTCAATCCCGTAATATTAAATCTGGTGCCGGCGTCCAATCCGAAATTCTTCCATTGTAAAAATTTATATTTCCCATACAAGCTTAGATTTCCAGCAAAGTTTTCTAAATCACTTTTTATTCCAACATAATTCACCTGATTAAATTTTGAATCGATTGTCTTAAGTTTTAATCCCAGACCAATCTCATCACGATTATCATATACGACATTCATATCAAAGTTAATTGTGAAATCTTTTATATTATTATATCTTGGTTTTAGACTGCTAAGATTAGGTATAACTTCACCTTCAAAAGTGCTTAAAGATATTCCTAACCTTGAATAGAGCGGAATATCATAAACCTGCAGCCATTCGAATCCGAAAAGATTGTTATTCCATTTGAACTGTTCACGCAAAGGATTATTGTAATCAACATTATCATTAGAAAGAAAACCAAAAATTGAAAACTTCGCATTTTCAAAAATATCTGCACTTGAATAATTCAGTTTATAGGAAATATCATAAAAATCGATTGGCACGGTTTGCTCGTTAAAGAATTTTTTAAGCACATCATTGTTGTAGCTCATTCTACCGGTTATCATAAACGAACCATTGGGAATCGGTCCTTCAATAAGCCCTTTTGCAGTTAATAAACTTAAACCCCCTTTAAATCCAAACCTGTTTTTATTTCCGTCTTTCGAAATGACATCCATAACAGAAGACACCCGACCGCTATATTCCGAAGCGAAACCCCCTTTATAAAATTCGATGCTGTTAATCATTTCCGGGTCTATTACACTAAAGAGTCCCAAAGAATGGAAGGGATTATAAATTTCGACGCCATTTAAAAGAATAAGATTTTGATCACCGCTGCCGCCACGTACATAATATTTTGCTGTAACGTCTCCTGTAGTGCTTACGCCCGGGATAAACTGAAGGTTTCTGAAAATATCTGTTTCTACCCCTTTAGGTAAAATTTCTAATTCTTTTACTGAAATTCTTTCAAGACTTATATCAGTTGAGTTTTCTCTTACTATTTTTTCACCAACTTTTTCTATCGTTTGCAGCTCAACACTCAGTGGGATAAGCGCAACATCAACCTGAGTTACTACATCAGGTTCAACAAAGACTTTTAAGGTTTTGGTTTTATACCCAACATATGAAACAGTTAGTTCATATTCCTTACCGGAAGGAACAGATTTAATAAGATACAGTCCTCTTTCGTTGGTCGAAGCCCCTGTGTTTACCTCCTTCAAATATACGTTACAGAATGTGAGAGCTTCACCATTAGTTGAGTCAGTTACAAAACCACGAATGTTGCCGGGTTGTTGTCCGAGTGCGTAATTAAACGAAATGATGATTGAAAGAAATAAAAACAGAATTAAATTTGTTGAGGGAAACCGCATTTACAAGATTAAAGTTAGAAATATTGATGCGAAATATAGTCCATCTTCTTAAAACATCACACACTAATTTTTTACCGTTATTAATTTGTTAAGCTGCCCGTAAAGCATTTACAATATTCAAACGGGCGGCACGGACAGAGGGTAAGAAACCGCCGATTATTCCCATTAACACTGCGAAGATAAGTGAGCTAATAACAATTGAAGGTGAAAGACTAAAATTAAAAGAAAGTTCAGCAAATGAACCAAAGTTTAAAGTTGAGATATTAAAGAACTGAAGGAAAGAGGCGAGAAAAATCCCAATTATTCCGCCGGTAATAGCAATTACAAGTGATTCAATTAAAAAGACAACCAGAATGCTTCTTCTTTTAAAACCGAGAGCACGGAGTGTTCCAACTTCAACTGTACGATTAGCAACAGCAGCATACATGGTTATCATTGCTCCTATGGTAGCACCAAAACTGAAAATAATTGTTATGAATATTCCAAGTATTCGTATAAAGTTTGCCATCAACTCTGATTGTTCTTCAAAAAATTGCTGCTCAATTTTAGCTTCAAACTGCTGAAGTCGTTTATCAAATTTGAAATTTTTATTAAACGCTTCAAAGTTGCTAGCATTGTCAAGCTTAAGAGTGACGGAAGAAACTGTATTTCCTCGGTTAAAAGCATTAAGAAGCTGCTCGGAATCTCCCCACATTTCAGAATCAAATCCACTTCCTTCCGAATCAAAAACACCAACTATTTTCCAGTTATCACCTGCAAACTTGACTTCGTCTCCGAGCTTTGCACCTTTAAATCTTCCTGTAACAGCAGAACCAACAATCAATTCACGTAAACCGAAAGTGAACATTCTACCTTCAATAATTTTTACCTGCGGTCTTAACTCTAATATAACACCAGACACACCTCTTACTGTTACATTACTTACGCCGCCACTGGTTTTCTTGAGATTAATAATTACAACAGGTTCTTTTGAAATAATTTGTTTGCCGTCTTTATCCACGGCGATATGTGAAAGTGTTCTGATGACATCCTGTGTTTCTCCATCCACCAAGCTCGATATTTCTCCATTTGCAGCTTTTCGTGTTATTAGAACGTTATCCGGCAGCCCGGTTGCAATAAGCGTTTTCTGAATTCCGTATGCCATCATTAATACCGCTGCGAAAACAAATACCACTAACGCAACACCAAAGATCGTGATGAAGGTTGTAAGCTTTCTTGATGTAAAATTTTTTATTGTATACTTAAATGGAATTTTCATATCGCAACATTTATATTTTCGTTGAGTGTAACTTTAACCAATGAATCGCAACCCATCAACAATACTTGTTCTCAGAGCTTTTAAAATTGGGAATATTGATGCAGCGACACCAATTAGTAAGGCAGATGAAACTGCAAATATTACCGTGATCGGTTCCAATTGAAATACAGGGAAGAACCCTTTTGGAATAAACGAACCGAAACCTTCAACTATTGGAAAACTTAGGAACAAACCTAGCCCACCACCAATCGCCGAAATGAAAAGCGATTCTCCAAGAATAAGTCCCACCATATGACCAGCAGAAAATCCTATAGTTTTAAAGACTGCGTATTCTCTTGTTCTTTCTCTTGCAGACATTATCATAGTGTTACCAAGCACAAGCATTATTATTCCAATTATTACAAATGAAATTACATTCATTGAAGTAAT
>JAPHUI010000285.1 GCA_026193755.1 Ignavibacteriaceae bacterium
GGGAAGCAGCGATTATGAGAAAAATAATTTTTATGCGTACGGATGGGGCACTTCCACGGCAGGTTCATTTGAAGTTGATAAAGAAGGAAAAGTTGAAATAGTTTTTGATAAAGAACAGTATGAGCCCGGCGAAAAAGCAAAAGTTCTTTTCACCTGTCCTTTCTCCGGTAAGTTGCTTGTAACTCTAGAAAGAGGGAGTGTTTATTCTTATCAGTATATTGATGTAAATAGCAGGTCAGCAGAACTTGAACTGCCGCTAAATGATGATCTGATGCCAAACGTTTACATAACTGCAACACTCTTCAAAAAGCACAGCAAAGATGATACGGCTCCGTTCCTTGTTGGTCACGGTTTTGCATCAATGAAAGTAGTGAAGAGTAAAAATAAGCTGCCGGTTTCAATATCTGCACCACAAAAAATAAAACCGAATACGACTCAGCAAATAACAATTAAGACTGGAAGTCAACAGAATATCTATGTTACACTTGCTGCTGTTGATGAAGGAATATTGCAGATAACAAATTTCGCTACCCCCGATCCGTATGGATTTATGTATGCAAAACGTCCGTTGATGGTAGAGAGTTATGATCTTTACAAACTTCTTCTACCAGAAATTGTCTCCATCAGTTCTTCGACGGGTGGTGGAGATATGGAACAGCAGCTTCAGAAAAGAACAAATCCAATTTCGGTTAAAAGATTTAAGCTTCTTTCCTTCTGGAGTGGAATTAAAAAGACAAATAGTGATGGAGTCGTAACTGTATCACTAAACATTCCTCAGTTTAATGGAGAAGTTCGCTTAATGGCGGTTGCTTATACTGATTCGCGATTCGGTTCTGCGGAAGAGCATATGAAAGTTGCGGATGATCTTATTATTGAACCGCAAGTTCCAAGATTCCTTGCAGTAAATGATTCACTTGTTACGCCTGTTTCAATCGTCAACACAACTAATAAAACTGCAAACGTAGATGTTACCTTAAAAGTGGACGGTCCTTTAAAGATTACCTCATCGGCAAAAAAATCTTTGAAGATAGAACCAAATTCAACCGGAAATGTCACTTTTGGAATAGTTGCTCAATCACAGGTTGGCGCGGGGAAGATAATATTTGAAACATCTGGATTAGCGAACGTTAAAGAGGAAATTGATATTGCAGTAAGACCAATTTCTCCGCTCATAGTTGAAACCGGATCGGGAACGATTGAAGCCGGAAAAGAAATTAAGATTGATGTTCCGAAGAATTTCCTTAAAGGAACACAGAAGACTTCATTAACTATCAGCAAATTCCCTGCAGTAAAGTTTGCTAAACAATTGAAATATCTTGTTGGATATCCGCACGGATGTATCGAGCAGACAGTTTCAAAGTTATTCCCGCAGCTTTACTTCGAAGACCTTGCAAAACTTGTTGCACCTGAGTTGTATCGAACAAACAATCCAGTTTATTATGTGAAAGAAGGACTGCGAAAAATTGAATCGATGCAATTATACGATGGCTCACTCGCTTACTGGCAAAGCGGAACCGAAACAAGCTGGTGGGGCTCCGTTTATGCAGCTCACTTTTTGGTTGAAGCAAAGAAAGCAGGATTTAATGTTTCGGAAAGTGTTCTTAATAAACTGTTAAAGTACATAGCACAAAAAGCGAAAGAGCAAAGTACATACGATTATGTAACTTATCTACCAACAGGTAGAACGATAAAGAAAATTGCCAACAAAGAAATTCTTTACTCGCTTTACATACTTGCTCTGGCCGGAAATGGTGATATTGCAACAATGAATTATTACAAGGCTAGACCACATCTTGTATCAAGGGATATGCTTTATTTGCTTGCAGGTTCTTATGCTCTTATGGGCAGATGGAATTCATACTACGAAATTGTTCCGAACGCATTTGAACCTGAAAAGACGGAGCGCTTAACCGGGGGCTGCTTTGATTCGGATATTCGTGCAAATGCAATTATGCTCAATGTTCTTCTAGAAGTTGAACCGGCTAACAAGCAAATACCTGTAATAATTAAATATCTGACTCAGAATTCAGATAGAATGTATTCAACCCAGGAAAGATCGTTTGCTTTCCTCGCATTAGGTAAAGCAGCGAGCTTGAATGCAGATGCCAATGTTACGGTTGATATTCTAGTTGATGGAAAACCGATTAGTAAATTTTCAGGAAAAGACCTGACCGTAACAGATGAAAAACTGAACGGTGCAAATATAACTTTGAAAGCGAGCGGTAAAGGAGATGTTTATTATTTCTGGAGTGCTGAGGGTGTTAAGCTTAATGAGAAAGTAAAAGAAGAAGATTCCTATATGCAGATTAGAAGATCTTTCTACAGTTACAAAACAGAAAGGCTAATTTCTGATAATCGTTTTTACCAGGGTGAATTAATCGTATGTAAAATTGAATTAGCCGGGTTTGATAGAAACGCTGATAATATCGTAATTACAGATTTAATTCCAGCGGGATTTGAAATAGAAAATCCGAGACTTAATCCTGCAACGGAATTAAAATGGAAACCAAGAAATCCAATGAATGTGCAGCATATGGATATACGAGATGATCGACTATTACTCTTCACAAATTTAGTTAGGAATAGAACGAATGATTTTTATTATTTGCTTCGTATTGTGAACCAGGGAACTTATCAGCTTCCTGTAATTGGTGCTGAAGCAATGTACGACCAAGAGTATCATTCGTATCACAGTGCTGGAGTTGTAAAAGTATTGCAGAGGTTAGGAGAATAATTTAGTAGAATGTTATTGCGATCCCGACTTAAGTCGGGAGAAGCAATCTTAGATACTTAAAGATTGCTTCGCCGCTCTGCTTCTCGCAATGACAAAGGTAAATTAATTTTATGCACTTTGAGTTAATAAAAAAATATTACAAAACCGTGAGGATTGTTTTTACAATCCTGTTGCTTTTTGTTGTATTGGATTTCCTTTTTCCTCTGCCAAAGCAAAAAGAGTTCTCAAAGGAAATTCATGCAAAAGATGGAACTCTGCTCACCGCATACTTAACCAGTGATGATAAATGGAGATTACGGACAGAGCTTGAAGAGGTTTCTCCAGATTTAATTAAAGCTGTTATTGAAAAAGAAGACAGCTGGTTTTACTGGCATTTTGGGATAAATCCTGTTTCAATTGTTCGCGCTTTGTACAAAAATATTTTCAGTGGTGAAATAGAATCAGGCGCATCAACAATTACCATGCAGGTTGCTCGAATGATCGAACCGAAAAAACGAACCTATTTTAATAAAATTATAGAGATGTTCCGTGCGACACAGCTTGAAATTAAATATTCTAAACGGGAAATACTCGAACTCTATTTAAGCCTGCTTCCTTTTGGTGGAAATATTGAAGGAGTGAAATCAGCTTCGTACATTTACTTCAACAGACCGCCGGACAAGCTTAGTCTTGCACAATCGATAACGCTGGCTGTAATTCCGAACGATCCAAATACATTAAGGTTAGACAGATCGAATCAAGAAATAATTGCAAAGAGAAATCGCCGGATTGAAAAATTCAAACAAGCAGGAATATTTTCTTCGGTAGATTTAAATGATGCCCTTGGTGAACCTATAGAAAATAACCGTTACGCAATTCCGGTTTTAGCACCGCACTTCAGTTATTTTGTAAAAGATTATTTTAGCGGCGATATTTTAAACACCACTCTCGATCTTTCTATTCAACAAACGGTAGAAAATATTCTGCTTCGAAATATCAGAAAAGTTTTTTACAAAGGAATTACAAACGGTGCTGTGCTAGTTATTGATAATAAAAATTCATCTGTTGTTGCATACTGCGGCTCTGCAGACTTTTATGACGAAGGTTCTTTTGGTCAGGTTAACGGTGTAACTGCAATTCGCTCTCCCGGCTCAACTTTAAAGGCCGCACTTTATGCTTATGCATTTGATGAGGGAAATTTAACTCCTCAGATGAAGATATCAGATATACCAACAGACTTTCATGGGTATCAGCCGGAGAATTATGATCTAAAATTTTATGGAAATGTTTCTGCTGAGTTTGCGCTGGTTAATTCGCTTAACATACCGGCAGTCAGGCTCCTTGAGAAAATAGGATTAAATAATTTTATCAATTTTCTTGGAGGATCAGGATTTAATCAAATTCAAAAGCAAAAAAGTAAACTAGGACTATCTTTAATTCTTGGCGGCTGCGGAACAACCCTTCAGGAATTAACAAGACTCTTTTCTTCTTTTGCAAGAAAAGGAAAACTATACCCGCTTAATTTCATATCA